>CAZHFE010000017.1:0-36418 GCA_964532055.1 uncultured Kaistella sp.
AAAACAAAGGTTTTGAGGCGAAATATCTCGGCAAAGAAAAAGTAGGCGAAATCTATTGCCACAAAGTTGAACTCACCAAAAACGTTAATAAAACGCTGTATTATTTTGATGCGAAAACTTATATGCTGCTGAAAGAAATAAAGAAAGATGAAACGTTTATTTATGCTGATTATCAGAATGTTGGGAATTTTGTAATGCCGTACAAAATAGAATCTTCTTCCCCGAAAAAAGAAAGCGATTATGTGATGATTATCAACAAGATAGAAATCAATAAAGTATTTCCTGCAAATACTTTTAAATTTTAAATAATGAAAAAAATATTAATATTCTTCCTTTCTTTAGCGGCAGTGTTCCAGAGTTGTGCACAGAAAAAATCGGAAGTTTCCAAAACAAAAACCAAAGAACTTATGGGAAAAACCATTTACGACTATAAAGTAGAAAGTTTAGATGAAGGCGAACTCAATTTTGCCGACTTCAAAGGAAAGAAAATCCTCATTGTGAATACTGCTTCAGAATGTGGTTTTACGCCGCAATATGCAGATTTGGAAAAACTGTACGAAACCTACAAAGACAAATTGGTGATTGTGGGATTTCCTGCGAATAATTTCGGATCACAAGAACCGGGAACAAATGCAGAAATTGGGGCTTTTTGCCAGAAAAATTACGGTGTAACTTTTCCGATGGCTGCAAAGGTTTCTGTGAAAGGCGATGATACTGCACCAGTTTTTAAATTCCTTACTGAAAAAGAATTAAACGGCGTAAAAAACACCACTATTCTTTGGAATTTCACTAAGTTTCTTTTGGACGAAAATGGCCAACTTATCGACAGTTTCATCAGTACCACAAAACCGACAGATGAAGCGATTACAAAGTATTTGAAATAATTATCGGTATCTTGCGTGTTCCTTATTCTTGGTAAATTTTTTGGTAATAGGTTTAACCAGTGCTTTGTATTTTTCAATGTCGAATACTTGTGAATCAGTCAGTGCTTTGTAAGTGAGCCACGCTCCGAAAGGAAACAGAAGAAGATTCGGAAGCCACGATGCAAGATACGGATCCATTTCTCCTGCCCATGCAAAATTTTCTACTGAGAGATTCAATACATAGAAAATAATAAAAACCACGATTGCAATAACTACAGGAAGTCCTAAACCGCCTTTTCTAATGATAGAACCCAAACTTGCACCAATCATGAAAAAAATCAGACAGGTTATAGAATAGGCAAAAATCCTTTGTTGATAAAGCACTATCCGCGAAAAATACGAATGTAAATCTTTTAGCTGAGAATCTTTGAAAGCAACGGCTTGTTTTGCACTTTCGATTTTGTTGTAAGCAGAAAACAGTATTTCGAGCTTTTTCTGAGATTTCAGCGTATCGGTTTTCGGTGGTGCAGCAAGAGTTTTTTTAGATTTAGATTTGTCGATATACGTTACATATCCGTTGGTTTGGTTAATCAGTTCAGAGTTAATATTCCCAATGACATTACTGTTTTCTTCTTTGGTTTTTTTGATGGTGGTATTGAGTTCGATGAAATTTTGGAAAGAATAATCATCGGAAATTTTTTCGGCTTCAATAGCTTTGTTGATGATTTCTGAGATATTGAAATGAGAAGTGAGTGTATCAAATTTTATTCCTTGATCGGGTTGTTTCAATCTTTGGTTATAATCAGTATTACTTACATTATCCTCAAAAATATGTCCGTTAAAAAGAACGAGTTTCAGATAATTGGGATTTGAAGCCGGAACAAATTTTCCTTTTTCGGCAACGATAGATTGCTGATTTTCATAAGAGTTTGCCATTTTATGAATAAAAACACCTTCCAGATTTTCACCGTTTTCACCTGAAATTTTATCGAATTTCACGCTATATCCCGGAATTTGCTGTATGAATTGTCCCGCTGTGAAATTTAGTGCGGGTTTTGTGGCGGCAATATTGTAGAGCATATTTTTGGCTTTCCGCTGTGAATCGGGAATCACATTATTAGAAAAGAAAAAAAGCAGAACCGACAATAAAAGCGAGATAAAAAAAAGCGGCATCATCACTCTCATCAAAGAAATTCCGGCGGCTTTCATTGCTGCGAGTTCATATCTTTCACCGAAATCCCCAAAAGTCATTAATGAAGCGAGTAGAATAGTGAGCGGTAAAACAAACTGCACAATGTTTGCAGAAAGGTAAGAAAGTAGTTTCAGGATTTCCCAATAACTCAAACCTTTGCCGGTAAATTGCGCCAATCTAATCCAAACCACATTCACCATAAATATAAAAAACAGCACGCTGAAAATGAAAAGAAAAGGACCAAGAAAGGTTTTGATGACGTAACCGTCGAGTTTTTTTATCATGAGCCAAAATTAAGAAAAAGTTTAATTCTGAAGCATTTTTAAATTTTAAAGAATCTTTTGAAAATTTTATGAACTTTCGCAGATTGCACAGATTTCCGCAGAATATAATTATTGAAAAAAATAAGTGTCATTTGCTAAATCAGCGAGAATCAAGAAACCTTGTCAAAAATTCTTTACAAAATTTGCTTTACCTTTTAAAGTTCGGTAACAATATAATCTTTGTAATCGTTTTTATTAAAGGTAAATAAGGAGCTGCTCAAATTTTGATTTTCTTTGTAATCATTAATTGCAATTACAGAAACCGAATTATCCGTAGAAAATTGCTCCAATTTTACCAACTGATTTTTTGCGGTATTTATAAAGAGATTCACTTCTTTAATCCCATTATTTTTAGTAGGTGTAAGTTTGATATAATCGGTGCTAATTCCGTTTACTTTCACTTTGCTGATGTATTTTACAGTATAGCCGTTTTTGTATTCGTCAATATAATTGAGTGGAGAAAACATCTGCTCATTTCCTGTTGGTTTTGCAATGGTAACTTCTTGGTCTTCAGATGAGATATTATAAACTTTGCTGCCATCGAAAATCTGTTCGGTTCCCATGATTTTCAGTTTGTATCTCTCTTTTGTTGAATAGAAAATTCCGGTTTCGTTTTTGCTAACATTTTTACCTGTTCCTGTTCCGTAAACGAATTTGAAATAAACGTTGTCTTTGGCTTTATAATTCTTTGAAACAGCATCTAATATCGACTTTGCTTTTGCATCAATTTTCTGCGCGTTAGCAAATCCGGTCATTCCGATGAAGAGAGCTGCTAAAATTATTTTAGATAAAAAATTTTTCATTTTTTTTAATTTTTGGTACAAGTTGCGATGTGTAATTCTTCCAACATCCAACTTACATTTTTACTTCCGCAATTCTTCCAAAAACTGTTCCAAAGAATGCTGGTCAGAAATCAGCACATCTCTTGCTTTTGCACCATTGAAACCACCTACAATTCCGCTTGCTTCTAACTGATCCATAATTCTTCCGGCTCTGTTGTAGCCCAGTTTCAGCTGTCTTTGAAGCATTGAAGTAGAACCTTGCTGTGTAGAAACAATGATTCTTGCTGCATCTTCAAAAAGAGCATCTTTTTCATTCGGGTCAAAAGTTCCGACAGTAGAAGAAGATTCTTCACCGGAATATTCAGGAAGCATAAAAGCACTTGCATAACCTTTTTGCTCACCGATGAACTCTGCAATTTTTTCCACTTCCGGAGTATCTACGAAAGCACATTGCAAACGCAGAATTTCGTTTCCGTTGAAGTAAAGCATGTCTCCTTTTCCGATGAGTTGGTCTGCACCGGTTGAATCTAGAATTGTTCGCGAATCTACACTCGAAATCACCCGGAAAGCGGCTCTTGCAGGGAAATTTGCTTTTATCATTCCAGTAATTACGTTTACTGATGGTCTTTGTGTGGCGACAATCAAATGTATTCCTACTGCTCTTGCTAATTGCGCCAATCTTGCAATTGGTAGTTCAACTTCTTTTCCGGCGGTCATAATCAAATCTGCAAATTCATCTACTACCAAAACGATGTACGGTAAATATCGGTGTCCGTTTTCGGGGTTTAGTTTTCTTTCGCTGAATTTTTTATTGTATTCTTTTATCGTTTTACAAAAAGCATTTTTCAGTAAATCGTAACGAGTATCCATTTCTATACAAAGCGAGTTCAGCGTATTTTTTACCAAATCGGTATCGGTAATAATGGCATCACCTGCATCGGGAAGTTTGGCGAGATAATGTCTTTCGATTTTGGAATAAAGAGAAAGTTCTACTTTTTTAGGATCAACCATGACGAATTTCAGTTCACTTGGGTGTTTTTTGTAAAGAAGTGAAGTAAGAATAGCGTTGATTCCTACCGATTTTCCTTGTCCGGTTGCACCTGCCATTAACAAATGCGGCATTTTTGCTAAATCTGCCATAAAGATTTCATTGGAAATAGTTTTTCCGAAAACCACCGGCAAATCCATATCGGTATTCTGAAATTTATGTGAACCAATCACGCTTTTCATAGAAACCATTGACGGATTTTTTCTCGGAACTTCAATACCGATTGTTCCTTTTCCCGGCATTGGTGCAATGATTCTGATTCCGAGTGCGGAAAGATTAAGTGCAATATCGTCTTGCAATTTTTTAATAGAAGCAACACGAATTCCTGCTTCAGGAACAATTTCGTAAAGTGTGACAGTAGGACCAATTGTGGCTTTTATTTCTGCAATTCCCACGTTGAAATTTTTGAGCAATCCTACAATTTTATTTTTATTTTCTTCGAGTTCTTCTTTGTTAATCGATATTTCTTCGTTGCCATAATCTTTCAGCAAATCAATTGGCGGCAATTGAAAATTTGGCAAATCGAGTTTATGGTCATATAATCCGTGTTTTTCGACCAATTCTTTTGATTTTTTTTCGTCATCATCTAAAACATCAACTGTTTGTGCAACTTCTACTTTGAAATCAATATCGTCAGTTTCCACAGTTTTGGCAGGAGTTTCCGTATCTAAACTGATAGAATTTCCCGTGCTTTCGGTAATGGTAATATTGGGTGTGAAATCATCAAAAGAAGTTTCATTAGGAGTTTTAATGGTTTCAAAATCGGGAACTTCATTTTTTTCTGTTTCTTCAAGGTTTTTTCCTGTTTCATTTTCATGGTGCGTTGTTTCTTCCTGTTCTTCATCAGCTTCCAAATTATTTTCAGAATTCGGCAGTATAGATTTTACGCGACCGATAGTATTTTCATTCAGTTCGTCTAATTTCGATTTCAGATTTTTCGGATTGAGGTTAAATTCAAGAATGAAATATAGTACAATTGCCGTAATAATCACTAACCAAAGTCCGACAGGTCCGATAATTGAGTTCAGGAAATCCATTATCTGAAATCCATAAACACCGCTCAAAACGCCTTCACCTTTTGTTACCGCACCTGTGAAAATCGGCAACCAGCAAATAAAAAACAAAGAGTGACCAATGGTTTTCCATGGCTTGAAATAATTTTTTTTCAGAATCATAGTTCCGAAAACGAAAAACAGAAATCCTACTGCAAAAGCGGCAATTCCTATACTTTCAAAAATGAAAAAATTACCGAGCCAATCACCGATTTTACCGAAAATGTTTGATGATTTCACAGTTTTATCGAGCATTGTTCCGGCTTGACTTTGGTCTGCTTTCCAGTTCAGAAGATATGAAATGAACGAAAAGATGAGAACAATAGAAAGTAGAATAAAGAGTACACCGAAAAAAATGCGCGGCTTAGAAAATGTTTTATTCTGTTCGTCCGCAATTGGAGGAATGTTTTTAGTGTTATTTTCCATAATTATAATAGGCAAATGTAACAAAAATGCATAATAAATGGATGAACTTTTTTCACAAAAAAACTTCCCGATTCTGAAATAAAAAATCAATTGAAAATTTTGTCCGGCTTTTTATCTTTACCGATTGCAACCAGCGTAAAATCTCCTGCAACTGCTTTTTCGCGAGTATTGAGATACATTTCTTCAATAAATATTTCTACATTCACTTTTACGCTCGTATTTCCTACATATTTTACTTTTCCGATGAGTTCCACCAAAGTATCCGCAGGAATCGGTTTTTTGAAATCGATACGGTCGCAACTTACCGTTACAAAGGATTTTCTGGCAAATCTTGTAGCGGTCATAAACGCCACTTCGTCCATCATTTCCATTACTTTCCCGCCGAACATGGTGTTGTGATGATTGGTGGTGTTCGGAAAAACCACTTTAAAAACGTGCGTTTCCGATGTGTGAATTTTGTCTTCGTAATTCATTTCTTTTTTACATTTTATAATTAAACATTGAAATGAACAGAAACTTAAGGAAAGTTTCTACTTCAAATCGCGAAAGTTTTCGGGGATCCGACTTTGCTTTTAAAAAACATCACGGTTGCGCGACAGCTCGTGAATTTCACACGATTCACCCTTTTTTGTAGGAGCAAAGATAAGTTATCTCAATTTATAAAGAAGATTTTTGCTGATGTTTTTCATTTTGAATATCTTTAATGCTTCAAAACTTTGAACATTAAACCTTAAATTTTGAACATTCAGATGACATTTCAAGAACAGATAAAACAAGGAATTCCAACAGAATTACCACAACCAAAACCTTACGAACCAAACATCAATCACGCTCCGAAGCGTAAAGAAATCCTTTCGGAAGAAGAAAAAAAACTCGCTTTGAAGAATGCTTTACGTTATTTCGAACCGAAGTTTCATGCAGAATTACTGCCTGAATTTAAGGAAGAGCTTGAAAAATACGGAAGAATTTATATGTATCGTTTTCGTCCCGATTATGAGATGAAAGCAAGGAATATCGACGAATATCCCGGAAAATCCCGACAGGCGAAAGCAATACAATTAATGATTCAGAACAATCTGGATTATGCAGTTGCTCAACATCCTCACGAACTCATTACTTATGGTGGAAATGGTGCGGTTTTTCAAAACTGGGCTCAATATCTTCTGACGATGAAATACCTTTCGGAAATGACTGATGAACAAACGCTTGTAATGTATTCCGGTCATCCGATGGGACTTTTTCCGAGCCCTAAAGACGCTCCAAGAGTTGTCGTAACCAACGGAATGGTTATTCCAAATTATTCAAAACCTGATGATTGGGAAAAATTTAATGCTCTTGGAGTTTCGCAATATGGACAAATGACGGCAGGAAGTTATATGTATATCGGTCCGCAGGGAATTGTTCACGGAACAACGATTACGGTTTTGAATGCGTTCAGAAAAATAAATAAAGAACCAAAAGGAGGACTTTTCGTAACGTCCGGTTTGGGCGGAATGTCGGGAGCACAGCCGAAAGCAGGAAATATTGCAGGTTGCATTACGGTTTGTGCGGAAGTCAATCCGAAGATTACCAAAATCCGGCACGACCAGAAATGGGTGAATGAAATTTATGAAAACCTCGATGAATTGGTAGAAAGAGTGAAAATTACCCAACAAAATAAAGAATCCGTTTCTTTGGCTTTTTTAGGAAATGTGGTAGAAGTTTGGGAAAAATTTGATAAAGAAAATCTAAAAATTGATATTGGTTCTGACCAGACCTCGCTTCACAATCCTTTTGCTGGAGGATATTATCCGGTTGGAATTTCGTTTGAAGAAGCCAATAAAATGATGGCTGAAAATCCGGAATTATTCAAAGAAAAAGTTCAGGAAACATTGAGAAGACACGCTGCAGCTATTAATAAACACACCAAAAAAGGCACTTATTTCTTCGATTATGGAAATGCATTTTTATTGGAAGCAAGTAGAGCAGGAGCCGACGTAATGTCTGAAAACCTAACTTTGGGAAGAGAATTCAAATATCCGTCTTATGTTCAGGATATTATGGGACCAATGTGTTTTGACTATGGTTTTGGACCATTCCGTTGGGTTTGCGCATCCAACAATCCTGAAGATTTGAAAAAAACAGACGAAATTGCGTGTGCTGTTTTGGAAGAAATGATCAAAAATTCGCCTGAAGAAATTCAGCAACAAATGAAAGATAATATTCAATGGATAAAAGGTGCTCAAGAAAATAAATTGGTTGTGGGAAGTCAAGCAAGAATTCTTTACGCAGATGCGGAAGGCAGAATGAAAATTGCAGAAGCCTTCAACAATGCTATTAAAGAAGGAAAAATCGGATTTGTTGTTTTAGGAAGAGATCATCACGATGTTTCGGGAACGGATTCTCCGTATCGAGAGACTTCTAATATTTATGATGGCTCTAGATTTACTGCAGATATGGCGATTCATAATGTGATTGGCGATAGTTTCCGAGGTGCAACTTGGGTTTCCATTCATAATGGAGGCGGAGTTGGATGGGGAGAAGTTATTAATGGAGGTTTCGGAATGCTTCTGGACGGAAGTGATGATGCAGAAAGAAGATTAAAATCAATGCTTTTTTGGGATGTAAACAACGGAATTTCCCGAAGAAGCTGGGCAAGAAATGAGGGAGCAATCTTCGCGATAAAACGAGCAATGGAAGCCGAACCGAATTTGAAAATAACATTGCCGAATTTTGTTGATGAAGGATTATTATAATTTCAAATTACTATTAAATAAAGATTTGAAGTAAAATTTGTTAGATAGCAAACCTGAATTTACCCGAAAATAAATACCTTTGAAAAAAAGAATATGAAAAAAATCCTTTTACTTCTTACATTAATTTCATCATTTGCTTATTCACAAATGCCGAATATTTCAAAAGTATGGGTCAATAACGAGAATCCTTATCTCGGAACTATTGGAAGCGGAAATGACCAAGAAACCTTAAAAATGAAATTTAATATTTCTGAACAGGACAAGAAAAACGATCAGGAATATTTTATTTCCGGAATTTCGAGGGTGCAGAATTTTGAATCAAATTTTGAAGGCAAACTGAAAATCACCCAATACAAAGACGGCAAAAAAAGCAAGGTTTTCGGAGAATATGTATTTGCAGAAGAAATGAAAGGGACACATTCCGGATTGTTCAAAGGTAATTTTGTTTACACCTTTAAATGGAACAAAAAAACCCAGAAAATAGAGGAGGAATCCATTGAATTTACCGGAAACTGGGAAAATTATGAAAAAACGCTGAATTATAAAACCGAATTTAAAAACTACGCGAAATAATGAGAACTTTTACCATTTATTTGTTGATGCTTATTTCTTCTTTAAGCTACGCTCAATCTACCAATACAAAAAATCAAAACATGAAATTAGGAGCTTTTTCAGTGAGTTTGAATGTTAAAGATTTACAAAAATCAAGAGCATTTTATGAAAAACTCGGTTTTTCGGCAATGGGCGGAAATGAAAAGCACAATTATCTCATCATGAAAAACGGAACTACCATTATCGGGCTTTTTCAAGGGATAATTCAGGAAAATATGCTCACTTTCAATCCTGGTTGGGACGAGAATGCAAAAGAATTTAATCCCTATGACGATGTGCGCGACATTCAGAAAACGCTCAAAAAAGAAGGTGTAAAACTCGACAGAGAAGCCAGCGAATCTACCAAAGGAAAAGAATATATCTCACTAAAAGATCCCGACGGAAATCATATTCTTATCGACCAACACCGATAAATGATAGCATTGCGGTGAAATAATATGCAAAACCAGTTTCAAAAACCCATAAATTTTTTCAGATTGGCAACTGCTGCTAAAATTGTTTCTTCTTTTTTGGCGAAGCAAAACCGTAAAGAATGCGTGGTTGTAGTATTCTGGTAAAATGCATTCACGGGAATTGAAACCACTTTTGCTTCCGAAGCCAAATGTACAGCAAATTCATAATCTTCAAGTTCAGAAATTTTTTCGTAGCCAAGAATTTGGAAATAACCTGCTTCAGCTTTTTGGTTCATCGTAAAAGGTAAATCCGAAATTTCATCAATAAAAAAATCTCGTTTTTGTTGCATAAAATTTCTGTTTTCATTCACGTCAAAAATTTCTAAATATTTTGCCAAAGCGTATTGAGCAGGAGCATTTACACTAAATGCCAAATATTGGTGAATTCTGCGGTACGCCGAAGTAAGCGGTTCAGAAGCCAAAACATAACCCACTTTCCAGCCGGTAATGTGAAACATTTTTCCGAACGAAAAAATACAGTAACTCTGTTTGCTGAGTTTCGGGTGGTGAAAAGCAGAATAAAAATCGTGGCGGTCATAAGTCAACACATCATAAACTTCATCAGAAATAATGATGATTTCGGTATTTTCTACCAATTGGGAGAGTTGGTCAAAGTCTTCTTTCCGCCAAACTTTTCCCGACGGATTATGAGGAGAATTGATGATGATTGCTTTGGTTTTATGATTAATGGAGTTTTTAAGAACATTAAAATCTACCTCGAAATTTTCAGTCAAATTAACAAGAACAGGAACTCCGCCATTGATTTGAATGGAAGGAATGTAAGAATCATAACACGGTTGCAGCACAATCACCTCATCGCCGAATTGCAGAATCGTCGCTAAAGCAGTATAAATTCCGTAACTTGCACCCGGAGAAACGGTGATATTTTCTTTGTTGAGCGTAATCGGATTTTTTCGCTTTGAGTTGAATTCGATAAGGTTTTCTATCAGCAAAGAATTCCCCGACATCGGTGCATATTGATTGAAATTTTTATCGGCAGCTTCGGCGATAAATTGTTTTAAGCGAGGGTCAATTTCATAATCAGGAAAACCTTGCGAAAGATTTACCGCACCTTGTTTTTGTGCTATAGCCGTCATCTCTGAAAAAATAGTGAGATCACTTCCCGAATGTTTTCTTTTTATCATCTCCCAAATTTAGTCATTACAATTTAAATTTAGTTTCATGAAAAATCATTAATTTTAGCAATCAAAAAAAAATTATGGAATCAAAGATTAACGAATATAAAAATTATATAAAAATGAAAGTGAGTAAAAAGTTCTTTTTTCCGTTTGTAGTTGCCATTGTTTTTACGAGCTGTGCAACACAGAACCAAAATAATACTGTGACTGTTCGCCAAGAACCTGCACCTCAAATTACTGATGCTGTTTTTAATAAAGCGTATCAATCTATAACGGCAAGTGATTTAAAAACTTATCTATACATTGTTGCTTCAGATGAAATGCAGGGACGAGATACCGGAAGCGAAGGTCAGAAAAAAGCCGGAAAATATCTGATTGAGCAGTACCAGAAAATGGGAGTTTCTTACCCAAAAGCATTGGCTTCTTATTACCAAACCGTACCGAAAGAAGCACTGAGCAAACGCGGAAAATTCCCTGAATCTGAGAATATTTTGGCATTTATAGAAGGCAGCGAAAATCCGGAAGAAGTAATTGTGATTTCTGCACATTATGATCATGTCGGGATTCAAAACGGGGTTGTTTATAACGGTGCAGATGATGACGGAAGCGGAACTGTGGCACTTTTAGAAATTGCCGAAGCGTTTCAGACGGCTAAAAAATCGGGGAAGAATCCGAAACGTTCGATTTTGTTTTTGCATGTAACCGGTGAAGAACGCGGACTTCTCGGCTCGAAATATTATGTAGAAAATCCGGTGTTTCCTTTGGCAAATACTGTTGTAAATTTGAATATTGACATGATTGGAAGATGTGATGCCGATAATTGCGGAAAAGATTATGTATATGTCATCGGTTCTGAAATGCTTTCGAGCGAGTTGAAAAAAATCAACGAAAAAGCCAATGCAGATTATACTAAATTAGAGCTGAATTATAAATATGACGATCCTGCAGATCCACAGCGTTTGTATTACCGTTCCGACCATTACAATTTTGCGAAAAACAATATTCCGGTTGCTTTTTATTTTGACGGAATTCACGAAGATTATCACCAACCGACAGATGATCCCGACAAGATTGATTACAACGCTTTGCAAAAACGCACACAGTTGGTTTTCAGTACAGCATGGGAACTGGCAAACAGAAAAGACAGAATTGTAGTGGATAAGAAGTAGGAAGTTAGAAGTTAGGAACAGGAAGATGGAAGTTTGAGTGTTTGAGAATGAAACCTGCAACTTGCACCAATTACACCAAAATTCTCGGCTCCATAGTTTAACGGATAGAATAGAAGTTTCCTAAACTTTTGATCCAAGTTCGATTCTTGGTGGAGTAATTTTGCTTGAAGAAGCATTAAAATAAAAGAAGAACCCGCTTGTTATAAGCAGATTCTTTTTAGATAAAAACATCTCATTTTTTAGTTAGACAACAACAAAAACACAGCCGACAATGCTGTGCTTAAATTTTTATATTAAGTATAAGTTTTCTGAAACCGAGAGCAAGTAAAAATTTTCTCACTTTGATTCTTATTTCTTCGGTAAATGTAATAATTATTTTAATACGAAGTATAAACTGAATGTTAAAATTCACAGGTTATCCACATTTTTTTGTGGATAACTTTGATTTTTTTACAATTTCTCTTTAATGTACTTCGCTGTATGCGATTTTTTATTCTTTACCAAATCTTCGGGAGTTCCTGCAAAGACGATTTCTCCGCCGTATTTTCCTGCTTCCGGACCGATGTCGATGATGTAATCAGCAGATTTTATAATATCTGGTTGATGTTCTATCACGATTACGGAATGTCCTAATCCGATTAATGCTTGAAGCGATTTGAGCAATTTATTGATGTCATGGAAATGAAGTCCTGTTGACGGCTCATCGAAAATAAACAGCGTTTTTTCTGTGGTAACGCCTTTTACGAGGAAAGAGGCGAGTTTCACTCTCTGTGCTTCTCCGCCGGAAAGCGTTGAAGAACTTTGTCCCAACTGCAAATATCCTAAACCAACATCTTGCAAAGGTTTTAGTTTGGTTACGATTTTTACTTCATGGTTTTCTTCAAAAAACTGCAACGCTTCATCTACCGTCATTCGCAAAATATCCGAAATGTTTTTTTCGTCAAATTTAATGTCGAGAATTTCATTTTTAAAGCGTGTTCCTTTGCAGGTTTCGCACTCCAATTCTATATCCGCCATAAACTGCATAGAAACGTTGATGACTCCTTCTCCTTTACACTCATCGCATCTTCCGCCATCTACGTTAAAAGAAAAATGCTTTGGTTTCAGTCCCAGAACTTTTGCTGATTTTTGTTTGGAAAACAAATCCCGAATATCATCATAAGCTTTCAGATACGTTACAGGATTAGAACGCGAAGATTTCCCAATAGGATTTTGGTCGATAAGTTCGATATTTTTGATGAGTTTTTTCGAAAATTCTACAGAATCGTAATCTGCTTTTTTTCCGCCCATTCCGAGTTGTATCTGAATGTCGTTAGTAAGGATTTCTTTCATCAGTGTAGATTTCCCACTTCCCGAAACTCCTGAAATCACCACCAAACTTTCCAGCGGAATATCGACATCGATATTTTTCAGATTATTTTGTCTTGCTCCTTTGATGTGGATAAATTCTTTCGGTTTTCTGCGTGTTTTCGGGACTTCTATTTCCAATTTTCCGGTAAGATATTTTGAAGTTAAAGAATCTGAATTTTTTAACTCCTCAAAATTCCCTGCAAAAACCAATTCACCACCGAGATAACCTGCTTCGGGACCGATATCAATGATGTAATCTGCGGCTTTCATGACATCTTCATCATGTTCTACCACAATTACGGTATTTCCCAAATCGCGGAGGTTTTTCAGCACTTCAATCAGATTTTCCGTATCTCTGGAATGAAGCCCGATTGATGGTTCATCGAGAATATAAATAGAGCCAACCAAAGAACTTCCCAAACTTGTCGCGAGATTAATTCTTTGACTTTCACCGCCGGAAAGCGTGTTCGAAGTTCTGTTCAGCGTCAAATATCCTAAACCGACTTTATCTAAAAATTCTAATCTTGTCGTGATTTCGTACAATAAACGTTTTGCGATTTCCGCATCGTGAACGTTGAGTTTCAGGGATTTTATCAAAGGCAGAAGTTCGTCCAAAGGAAGTTCTATCATCGACTGAATGTTGTGTCCGTCAATTTTCACCCATTCCGTTTCGGGACGAAGTCGTAAACCGTTGCAAGTAGGGCAAGTTGTTTTTCCGCGATAACGAGAGAGCATTACTCTGTACTGAATTTTATACAGGTTTTCTTCCAGCATTTTGAAGAAATTGCTGATGCACGGAAAATCTTTTTTTTCGTCGCCTTTCCAAAGGAATTGTTTCTGTTCTTTGGTTAGTTGGTGATATGGTTTATGAATGGGAAAATCTCCTGCTTTTTTAATGAAAAATTTTTTCCATTCACTCATACTTTCGCCTTTCCAGCAAGCAACGGCATCTTCAAAAACCGAAAGCGTTTTGTTTGGAATCACCAAATCTTCATCAATCCCGATGACTTTTCCGTAACCTTCACATTCGGGACACGCTCCATAAGGATTGTTGAAGCTGAAAAAATGAACATTCGGTTCGAGAAATTCAATTCCGTCAAGTTCAAATTTATTGGAAAACTCGGTGGTTTTTCCGTTGTCCGAGTTTTTCAGTGAGCAATAACCGCGACCTTCGTAAAAAGCCATTTGAATGGAGTCTGCCAATCTTTGCAGAAAACTTTCGTCTTCTTCATAACGGAAACGGTCGATAACCAAATGGATTTCCATATCCTTTTCGGGAATGAACCCAAAACTTTCCAAATCTTCGATTCCTGCGATATTTCCGTTCACTTCGAGCCGTGTAAAACCAGAAACTTTAAGTGTTTTCAGTTGTTCGCTGAATTTCGCTGACTCAAATTGCAGAGGACTTCTCAAAAGGAAAGAATGTTTTTCGTTTTTCCTGATGAAATCGATAACGTCGGTTACCGAATCTTTTTTCACTTCATTTCCCGAAACGGGCGAAAATGTTCGTCCAACTCTTGCGAAAAATAATTTTAAATAATCGTAAATTTCGGTGGAAGTTCCCACTGTAGAACGCGGATTGCTGGAAATTACTTTCTGCTGAATCGCAATAGATGGTGCTAAACCTTTGATGTCATCAACTTTCGGTTTTTCTAATTTCCCTAAAAATTGCCGTGCATAAGAACTCAGACTTTCCACATATCTTCGCTGTCCTTCCGCATAAATGGTATCAAAAGCGAGAGAAGATTTTCCGCTTCCTGAAACTCCCGTAATGACAATGAATTTGTTTTTGGGAATCAGCACATCAATGTGTTTCAGATTGTTGAGGTGTGCGTTTTTTACAAAGATTTGTTTCTTTATGTCGATTTCGGCGGTAGTGTTCATAGTGAAAATTGAGACCTACAAAATTACGGATTTTTGATGAGAAAATTCTTAGGAACTTTGCATTAAAAAATTTAAACAATTGTCTTTAATATCGTATTTTAGCCGGCGGAAAAAAGGGTATGAAAAAACTTGTTTTTATATTGACAACGGTGTTTTTATGTCAGCATTTTTTTGCACAGCAGGAAAAGGTTTCCTCGTTTAATGCGGTTTCGGTAACGTATAAATTTCACCCTAAATTTTTTCTGTATGCAGAAACACAACTGCGCGGAATTGACGATTATTTTTACCCCGATTATTACGAAATAAAAGGAGGAATCGGTTATAACCTAACGAAAAATCACAAACCGCTTATCGGAATCGGGCGTTATGGAAATTATAAAAACCACTTGATGGATAAAGAAGAATTTCGGGTTTGGCTGCAAGATGTTTATGATTTAAAAGCCGGAAAAGTTAAGTTTGAAAATCGTTTTCGTGCAGAGAAAAGCTGGTTTTATGAACCGCAGAAAGATTTGCACAGTGACAGAATCCGTTTGAGATACCGTTTAAACGTTTCTGTACCGCTGAATGCGGAATCCGTAAAACCGGGAACTATTTTTGCCAATGCTTATGACGAACTCTTTTTTACGGTAACAGAGAATCCGCTGTTTACCAGAAATCGTGTTTTCGGAGGATTCGGTTATCAGATTGATGAAAATTTCGGTGTTGCTTCTGGCTATCTTTGGCAGAGGGAATTTTCAAAATCGGGAGCAAAAAATGTCCATTTTCTCTACCTTGCTCTCAATGTTACTATTGACACATCAGAAGAAAAAAATTATCATTTTCCGGGAGCGGATTAATGTTGATAACTTTTTTGAAATTTAATGCGTAATTCGGAAGTTTGTTTCCTTATTTTGTGCCAATTGCTTATATTTGTCAATTATAAACAAATAACAAAATGCCTCGGTTCTTTTGATTTGAGGCAGATTTTAAAAATATACATAGCAAATGAAATTTATTGTTGCAAGCGGTGAATTACAAAAAGCACTCAACACGGTAAGCGGAGTGATTTCAAGTTCTCAGTCAAGACCGATTTTAGAGAACTACCTGTTCGAACTTGAAAAAGAAAACCTGAAAATAACGGCTTCTGACGGTGAAACCACGCTGATTACTTCGCTGGAAGTAAAATCTGACGATACCGGAAAATTTGCCGTTCCTGCGAAGATATTTCAGGATTTTGTAAAAACTTACGGGGAACAGCCGTTGACTTTGTCGGTAAAAGATTCTGCGGACGGAAACGGAAATCTTCTCGAAATCCTCGATGAGAAAGACAACTTTGCCGTTGCACTCGACAATGCGGAAGATTATCCCGAACTGCCGGAATTTGATGCTTCGCAAAGTGTGAAAATTTCTGCGGGAGTATTGTCCGAAGCATTGAACAATACGCTTTTTGCAACCAGCAACGATTCTCTTCGACCTGTAATGACGGGCGTTTTGTTCCAGTTCAAAGAAGACGAAACCAATTTTGTTTCCACAGATTCTCACCGTTTGGTGGTGTACAAAAGAACAGACCTTATCCACGCAGAACCGATAGAATTTATTATGCCGAAAAAACCGTTGTCGATATTCAAAAATATTCTGGCAAATTCAGGTGATGACGTAACCATAGAATTCAACGAAAATATGGCAAAATTCACTTTCGGAAACAACATTTGGATTTGCCGATTGATTGACGGGAAATACCCGAATTATTCTGCAGTGATTCCTAAAGAAAATCCGAATGTTTTGACGATTAACAGAAATCTTCTGCTCAATTCTATTAGAAGAGCTTCTATTATGTCGAACAAATCGACCAATCAGGTGCGTTTCAAATTATCGGGAAATATTCTTCATCTTCACGCAGAAGATACGGAATACGCGAACAAAGCAGATATGCAGATTCCTTGCGATTACAATGGTGAAGACATCAATATCGGTTTCAGCTCTAAGTTTTTGACCGAGATGCTTTCCGTACTTTCTGCAGATGATATTACAATGAAAATGTCCCAACCAAACCGCCCCGGAATCATCGAACCTGTTGACGGATTGGAAGAGGAAGAAAATATTTTGATGCTTTCGATGCCGGTGATTGGAATGTAGTTTTCTAAAGAGCCAAGTAAAAAGAGCCAAGAAAAAAGGTTTGGAAATTTTCCGAACCTTTTTTTGTGTTGTAAAATGTTTTCGATAGTGATTATTTATTGAACATCAGATAGGAAGTCAGTTTACTTATTTTTCCGTCCCGGAAATGAAATACATCACAAAAAACCGCATCAATTTTATTTCCGTCTTTCAATTTTGCTTTTACTGCTCCTTCTGCAACTACTATGTTTCCCTCTTCTATAAGTCGGGTTATGGTAATGTCTGGATTTCCGTCTGCATTTGGATTTTCAATTTCTTTGTCAAATGCTTCAATACCGTTGTGAAGATAAAAACCCGGCATTTCCCAAATCACATCATCTGTTAAACACGATAATATTTTTTCGTGGTCGGTTGCACGGAATCCTTCCATATATTTTTCTACGATTTGCTTTTGTTCGCTCATATTGTTATTTGTTGGTTTACTGTTATTGCAAGATGTTAAAGCCAAAACTGTAAATACAGCAGTTGTTATAAGAGTTTTCATTTTTCTATTTTGTATTTAATTCAGCATTTTGCCAAAACAATTTTAGCTACAGTCTTAAGAAAGATTTCCAATATTCGCTAAAAACATTCTTCCCTTTATAATTTCGCTATCATCTCTATATGATTTAGTGACTGAAGAAATTGATTTTAAAAGAGGGGTAGCCTTTATTAAGTTTTTAACAATTTGCAACTTGTCGTCACCAAACATAGATGTTGTTGCATCGATTCCCACGACAAGTACCGCTCCAAAATACAATAAAATTTCTTTAGTATAACTCTTTTCATATTCTTCAAGAGATTTAATAAAATCATTTGGGTTAGAATCTCCTTCTAAAGAATTATAAAAATCATTAAGTTTTTTATTGAAATTTTCTCTCAGTTCCTTTATTCCATCAGCATTTCTAAATTCAATAAATTTTTCAAGTGGTATTTCGTGTAAATTTGGAACTTTTAAATCTATTATGGATTCGGCAAGTTCTTGTTTATTATCATTACCGTAATTAATAGAATTTAAAGTTATTGATAGTTTTTTTGTTTTTTTATCGTCGGTTATTGGATAGTTGTCACCTTTTTGTGCAATTCGATTAGCTAAAAATGTCATAAATAATTTCGCTAATTCTGATGAAGTTATGATTCCATTTGGAGATTCTTGGGCATACTTTCTCCTGATTAATTCATCCTTAAAAGATGGGTTGAATTTTTCATAAAAAATTTCATAATTCCAATTATCAGCATTTTCAAATGATCGAATAATATTTGGGACATCAAATGTATCACGATAAAAATCAGGATTTTTTTCGATAAGGTCAATTCTTTCAATTGTATCTAATGAAGCTAATGAGGCTTGTTCGTATTGAGGATTAATTGTTACAATTAAGTCTGTTTTTTCTTTGATTTTTTTGAAATCAGGTGTTAATTTTTTTTCACCAATCTTTGGTATGATTGGTGAAAAATTGTCAATATAAATTAAAGCATATTTTAGCCACTTTTCATTTAAAGGTTCAAATGTTGGATAGTACAATAGATTTTTCATAATTTTTTTTGGAAAGATTACAGCCAACCAACGGAAAAAGTATTGGCGAAGTGCGAGATAAAATGAACTCAAAGTTCAATTTCGACCAAACGAAGCCTATATTTTTTCAATGAATCTAAATTACAAAAAAATGTGGAATTGAAAAATATTGGCGGATAAATATTTCTAATTTTTCAATTCAACACTTAACCCCGCATTTTGTTAATACTTTGTTATTCAGTTATGTAATTTTCAATTTTTCCTCTGAAGTATCCTTTTCCTTTATGTGGAATAACATTACCAAATTGGTCATTTTCTATTTTCGAGAATTCTACATAACCATAAATACTATCATTAGGTTTATATTTAGATTTATTTAAAATTAGTTTTTGTATAGGATTTTTAAAAGTAGAAGGTTTGTCATCATCTGTAATTACATCGTCTGCTGAAAATGGATATATTTCATACTCATTTTTATTTACTCTAATATTAAAACCACTTGAAGTAAATCCAGTATGATATACAATGTTTATATTTAATGTATCTAAATTTTCCCAAAATATTGGATTGCAGATATATTCATTACTCTCATCATAAATTATTCTGGTTGTTTTTTTCTTTTTAGGTGGTTCAGAATCTATCATCATTTGAATTTCATTCTCTGATTCCAATTCCTTAAAAACTTGATTTTTACTTATATTTTTGTCAATAGAATATTCTTTCCATTGTTCCATTTTAGCATTTTCTTTTTTGCAATTTAATAAAGTCATTGAAAAAATTAACAATATAATTTTAATCTTCATTTTAAGCGAAATATTTGTGAGTAATTACAGCCAACGTCCAAATTTACAAAATTTCCCCAAACTCCCCATTTTTCTATCATCTAAAAAATCACGATATTTGCACTCTTAAAACGATATTTGAAATCTCAAATTTAAAGAATGAAAATCTCAAACAACTGGCTGAAAGATTATATCAAAACCGATTTAAAAGCGGATAAAATCGGGGAGTTTCTTACCGACATCGGTTTGGAAGTGGAGGGAATAGAGCAGTACGAATCCGTAAAAGGAAGTCTGGAAGGGATTGTCGTGGGAAAAGTTTTAACCTGTGAACAGCACCCGAATGCCGATAAACTCAAAAAAACCACTGTAGAAATCGGGAAAGGAAAAATCCTGAATATTGTTTGCGGTGCACCGAATGTAGAAGCAGGACAAACTGTTCCGGTTGCGGTTATCGGAACTAAAATTTACAGTAAAGACGGAAATTCTTTTGAGATAAAAGAAGCGAAAATTCGCGGGGAAGTTTCACAGGGAATGATTTGTGCAGAAGATGAACTCGGCTTAAGCGACGATCACGGCGGAATTATGATTTTGGACGAAAAAAAATACGAAGTCGGGAAAAATTTTGCAGATTATTTTGAACTCAATAATGATAAAGTTTACGAAATCGGTTTAACTCCCAACAGAACCGATGCAATGTCGCATTACGGCGTTGCAAGAGATTTGAACGCATTTTTAGTTTCCAACCAAATTAAATCCGAATTTGAAAAAGCCGTTTCCCAACAGCTGAATATCGAGGGAACAACCGATTTTCAATTAGAAGTGGAAGATTCTGAATTGTGTCCGAGATACATCGGTGCAGTTATCGAAAATGTGAAAGTTGCCGATTCTCCGGATTGGCTGAAAAACCGTTTAAAAGCCATCGGATTAAGCCCGATTAACAATATTGTAGATATTACCAATTATATTTTGCACGGTTTCGGACAACCGCTTCACGCTTTTGATGCCGATAAAATTTCGGGTAAAAAAGTAAAAGCAGGAGTGTGCAAATCGGGAACGAAATTCAAAACTCTTGACGGGACTGAAAGAACGCTGAACGGCACGGAAATTATGATAAAAGACGGCGAAAATAATCCGATGTGTATTGCGGGAGTTTTCGGCGGAGAAAATTCGGGAGTTTCTGCGGAAACAAAAACGGTTTTTCTGGAAAGCGCCTATTTCAATCCTGTTGCAGTGAGAAAATCGGCGAAATTTCACGGTCTGAATACCGATGCTTCTTTCCGTTTTGAAAGGGGAGTTGACCCGAATAACGTGAGAACAGCCATTACTCATGCCATCAAAATGATTGAGGAAATTGCAGGAGGAAAATTGTCGGGACAACTTTTGGAATTTTACCCGAAAAAAATAGAAGACCATTATGTAATTCTGCGTTTTTCGAGAATCGAAAAAATTCTGGGAATAAAAATTCACAAAGAAAAAATTAAGGAAATCTTGAAATCGCTTGATATTGCAGTTCTTAACGAAATTGCAGATGGTCTTGAAATTTCAGTTCCTGCGTACAGAGCAGATGTAACGAGGGAAATAGACGTTATCGAAGAAATTCTGCGTATCTACGGCTACAACAAGATTGATGCCCCGAAAAAAATATCTTTCACTCCGGTAAAAATGGATTTTGATAATCAGGACGCACTCGAAAATTCGTGGGCGAGAACTTTGCAGAGCAACGGTTTTAACGAATTGATGAACAATTCTTTGACTTGCGTAAAAGACGAAACCGATGCCGTAAAACTGCTGAATCCGTTGAGCGGAGATTTAGCTTTTATGAGAAAATCTTTGCTGGAAGGACTTTTAGCAAATGCCGATTATAATATTAAAAGAAAAAATCCGGACATTAAATTCTTTGAACTCGGAAAAATTTACCACAAAATAAAAGGAAAATACGAGGAAAGAAAACAACTTGCTATTTTGGTTTCGGGAAGAGAAACGGCGGAAAACTGGCTGCAACCGAAATCTGCAACGAGTTTTTATTATCTGAAATCTTACGTGAAAATTCTTTTGGATAAACTGAATCTTAATATTGAAGAAAAACCGTTGGAAGACAGCCGTTTTTCTGATGCATTGGAATTGACTTCAAACGGAAAAACAATTGCAAGATTAGGAAAAGTTGCCCCCGAAATGCTGAAAGATGCAGATATAGAGCAAGAATGTTTCTATGCAGAAATAGAATTAGATACCTGTCAAAACCTGCGTTCTAAAGAGAATCTGAAATTTATTGACATTCCGAAATTTAATAAGTTGAGAAGAGATTTGGCATTGCTGATTGACAAAAACATTTCTTATGCAGATTTGTATAAGTCGGCGAAAAAAAATCCGTCGAAATATCTGAAAAATATTAATCTTTTTGATGTTTACGAAGGCAAAAACCTTCCCGAAGGAAAAAAATCTTATGCAATGAGTTTTGAACTCCTGAACGAAGAAAAAACTCTGGAAGAAAAGGAAATTACCGAAGTGATGAATACACTGATAAAAACATTCCAAAAAGAATTTTCTGCGGAACTAAGATAAGACAGAATCCTTGTAAAGGTTAATAAAAAATCCTTACATTTGATTTCATTAAAAAATTTGAAAAATGAAAAATATTTTTTTAACAATATTTACTGCTGTAATTTTAGCATCGTGTGCAACTTCGGGTTCTAAAACTTCTACCGTTCAACCTAATATCGATAATACAAAATGGAAATTAGCAGATGATGTGAGAGGTTCTGTGCCGACTTTAGCCATAGAAAACGGAAAAGTAAACGGTAATGCAGGTTGTAATAATTATTTCGGTGAAGTTACGATGAATTCAGATACAGGAAGTTTGTCTGCGCAAAATATAGGTTCAACCAAAAAATTCTGCGAAAATATGAATGTGGAAAATAATTTTCTGCAAATGTTAGAACAAATCGATAGATATATGGTAAACGGAAATACTTTGGAGTTGTATAAAGGAAATTTGCTTTTAATGAAATTTAATAAACAGTAGAAAAATAATATCAATCACAAAAAAAATCCCGATTTTGTCGGGATTTTTGCTTTATCTTGAAATGATGATTTTCTTCGTGCTTTTTTGGTCATCAATGGAAATCGTTCCTAAATAAATTCCGTCCGGAAGTTTTGAGATATCAACTTTTGCGGTGTTTTCGGTTTTCAGAATTAAATTTCCGTTTAAATCGGTAATGGTAAAACTATAATCTTTCAGATTTGCATTCAGCATTTCGATACTAACAAAATCATTTGCAGGATTGGGATAAATTTTCAGAGATTCCAACATTTTTTCCGGAGTACAATCAGAAACAGAAAGAGCAGAAGAAGCAACTGCAAAATGCTGAATTGCACCTACTGCAGCTTTGCCAACGTTGAAAACATAAACAGGATCCATATTGATTAATTTATCATTTGCGGTATGAACGGCAGGATTATTATAGCCGCCTTCATATTCCCAATAACCTGTAATGATTTCTCCGTTTGCTTGAAAAGGCATGTAATCTGTATTTTCTGCACGAGTATATTCTGCACCCAACGGAGAGTAGAGCACGGTACATCTTGCAAGTTCTTGAACGGCAACTGCAGCTGCGGCATTGTTGCTTGTTGGTGCACTCATATCTTGGTCGTGGTAAAGTTTATTGTTAACTCTGTTTTTCATTCCGCCAACTTGATCCAGATTCACGACTACTTTGATGTCCATTTTCGGGTTGGTTCCGTTTACAATTTGAGAAACATATCTCGAACTTCCCAAAAGACCTTGTTCTTCACCAGAAAAATGAATGAATTTGATGGAATAATCTGTCGGTACATCTTTCAGAATACGGGCAATTTCCAAAATTATTGATGTTCCGCTTCCGTTATCATTTGTTCCCGGTCCGTTGATGGAATCAAAATGTCCGCATACAATTACAAATTTATTCGGATGCAGTGTTCCGGTTTTTGTAACCACAAGATTTTTAGAAGAATAACCGTTTGATGTCCAAGAATGCTCAAAAATATCAGCGGTGGTGTAACCAAAAGAAAGATGTTTGTTTTTGAGCCATTCAAAAGTATTGTTATTGGCGGTTGTTCCCGTTCTTTTTACACCCAGATTTTCAAACTCCTGTAAATAAGTATTAATATTTGTCTGCGAAACAAGATTTGCTCTATCTTGATATGCCTGAATAAATTCCTGTGCAAAAGAGAAAACAGAAAAAACAAGTGAAATAAAAAGTGTCATTTTTTTCATAAGTGTGGGTTTAGAGATTTTTTCAAATATAAAAAAAAAATCTCAAAACATATCGTTTTGAGATTTTTGATATTGATAACAAAAGTTTTACAATTATTTTACTTGATCTACAACTGCTTTGAACGCTTCAGGATGATTCATTGCTAAATCTGCTAAAACTTTTCTGTTCAATTCGATGTTGTTTTTTTTCAGAGCTCCCATAAATTGAGAGTAAGACATTCCGTGTTCTCTGGTTCCTGCATTGATACGGGTAATCCAAAGTGATCTGAAACTTCTTTTTTTCTCTTTTCTACCGCGGTAAGCATATTGCATTGCTTTTTCCACAGCGTTTTTAGCAACAGTCCAAACGTTTTTTCTTCTTCCGAAAAAACCTTTTGCCTGCTTCATTACTTTTTTTCTGCGCGCTCTTGACGCTACAGCGTTTACTGATCTTGGCATAATTTTGATTTTTGTTTTTTTGAAAAGGGCGGTAACTTTGTTACTCTTTTGTGCACCGTTTCAGGGTTAACTTTTGTTGAATTTTTTTAATTCTTATAAACCGAATAGATTTATAAAAACTACTTGATTGCTAATTGGCGCAAAACGCTTTTTGTGTCCACATCTGCAACGTAAGAAGTTTGCGTAAGATTTCTCTTCTGCTTGGTTTCTTTCTTAGTTAAAATGTGGCTTTTGAAAGCATTTTTTCTTTTGATCTTACCGGTTCCGGTAAGAGCAAAACGCTTTTTAGCACCAGATTTCGTTTTTAATTTTGGCATTGTTTTGCTTTTTATGTTTTTGTTATCAATGAGTTTGCAAAAATACAAAAAAGATATAAGATACAAGGGGAAAATAGAAAGTTTTTTATTTATTATCACCGTAAAATGACCAATTTAATTTAAGATTTTCTTTAGTTTCGTATTCTTTAATTTTCTGCATTATTGATTTTCTATGAGCATAACCTAGTAAAAACACTGCCTGATTATATTGATTTTCTTTACTATAATTATAAATATTCTGAAGCATTGTGTTTTCTCGATTTTCATTAATCTTCAGCCAATCTTGATATGTTTGAAAGAGTTTTTCATTATTTATTACTTGTAAACCCATTTCTACAGAATTTTGTATTTCATCACGTATGATTATGGCATCGTTACTGTTTGCATATAGAAAACCATACATTTTTATATACAGATTATCTCTGTCACTGAAATTTCTGTAATTAAAGCCGTTAATATTTGTAAGTCCTTCTATACGTTCATATAAATATTTCAAATCATTATTAAAAAAAGATTCTGACGGAACATCATCTGAATCAACAGGAATCTGTTGGATATTATAATTTTGTGAATATCTTAAAACTGTATTTGACTCTAAATTTTCTTTGGTTCTTGTAATGTAATATTTATCAAAATAGGAGGGAGGAATTTCTTCAAATATAACTTCAGGTCTAATAAATTCAAGGATTTTATACAATTCATTTGAAGTGCAAACACCACATTCTTTATGCTTTGTATTGATTAATGTAATATTATACATAAGTTTTAATTTTGAAGAATGAGTTTTTTATTCTTTCTTCTTAATCGGAGCAAGTAATATGTAAAAAATCCAAGCAAACCAAGATATAAAAATTACAGCCAATATCCACGCTAATTTTTCGTTTCCTGTGGTTTTACGAGAACTAAGAATAAATAAAATTGGCAAAAGCCAAATAGATAGAATTATAACTAACATTATTAATGTAGGAAAAATTGGATTATCCATTATGTAAGTTTTTAATTAGTTTATAAATGACGAATTTACAAAAACTATAACAAAAAAAGAGATTTCCTCAGAAACCTCTCTATATTATTATCATATTTTCAAATTGATTACTTCGCCGGTTTTTTCGGACTCATCATCATAATCATTCTTTTGCCCTCTAATTTTGGTAGTTGGTCAACTTTCCCCACATGTTCCAGTTCTTGTGCTAATTTCAAAAGCAAAATTTCGCCTTGATCTTTGAAGATGATAGAACGTCCTTTAAAGAAAACATAAGTCTTTAGTTTAGAACCCTCTTCCAAGAATTTTTCGGCATGCTTTTTCTTGAATTCGTAATCGTGGTCATCAGTTTGCGGACCAAAACGGATTTCTTTTACCACTACTTTTACTTGCTTGGCTTTCAGTTCCTTTTGCTTTTTCTTTTGTTCATAAAGGAATTTTTTGTAATCTAAGATTCGGCAGATAAAAGGTTCTGCCTTATCTGAAATCACAACCAAATCAAGTTCCAAATCTTCTGCAATCTGCCTTGCTTTTTCGATTGGGTAAACTCCTGGTTCTACGTTGTCGCCCACCAAACGAACTTCTCTTGCTCGAATTTTTTCGTTAATCTGGTGCAAATCTTCCTGAACGCGTCTTTGCGGACCTCGTCCTCTGTAGTTAAATTTCTGTGCTATTTTTTTATAATTTAATTGGTTTAACTTTTTTATTTTCCGAACTCAAATCCGGTATCGGCTGCTTTTTTGAAATAGGAAACAAAATCTTCAATATTCATTGCTCCTAAATCTCCTTCTCCTCTTCTTCTTACAGAGATTGTGCCGTTTTGTTCTTCATTTTCACCTACAACCAGCATAAACGGAATTTTCTTCAGTTCTGCATCGCGGATTTTCTTTCCGGTTTTTTCGTTTCTCTCGTCAATTAGTCCGCTAATATCGTGATTTTCTAATAATTGTGAAACTTTTTTTGCATAATCCACATATTTTTCAGAAATCGGAAGAATAATAAACTGTTCAGGACTCAACCAAAGCGGAAAATCTCCTGCGGTATTTTCTATTAAAATCGCAATAAAACGTTCCATAGAACCAAACGGAGCGCGGTGAATCATTACCGGTCGGTGTTTTTCACCATCATTTCCGATATAATTCAAATCGAATCTTTCAGGTAAATTATAATCCACCTGAATTGTTCCTAATTGCCATTTTCTTCCTAATGCATCTTTTACTATAAAATCAAGTTTAGGACCATAAAATGCAGCTTCTCCGTATTCAATAACGGTTTTTAAACCTTTATTTTTTGCAGCAGTAATAATTGCATTTTCAGCTTTTTCCCAATTTTCTTCAGAACCGATATATTTTTCGGGATGTTCAGGATCTTTCAAAGAAACCTGAGTTACAAAATCCTCAAATCCCAAACTGCTGAAAACATACATTACCAAATCAATGGTAGTTTCAAATTCCTGCATCAATTGATTGGGAGTGCAAAATAAATGTGCATCATCTTGAGTAAATCCTCGAACTCTGGTTAAACCATGTAATTCACCCGATTGTTCATATCTGTAAACAGTTCCGAATTCTGCATATCTTTTCGGCAAATCCCTGTAGCTCCATTGCGAAGTTTTGTAGATTTCGCAGTGATGAGGACAGTTCATCGGTTTTAGCATAAATTCTTCACCTTCGTTCGGTGTTTTCATTGGTTGGAAACTGTCTTTCCCATATTTTTCCCAATGTCCCGATGTTACGTACAATTCTTTTGCGGCGATATGTGGCGTCATTACAAATTCGTAACCTGCTTTTTTCTGTGCTTCGGAAAGGAAATTTTCTAGTTTTTTTCTCAGCTTTGTTCCGTTCGGAAGCCAAAGAGGAAGTCCTGCTCCGACTTTTTCGGAAAAAGCAAAAATGCCCAATTCTTTGCCAAGTTTTCTGTGGTCGCGGCGTTTTGCTTCTTCAAGTTTTTCAAGATATTCTGCTAAATCTTTTTGTTTCGGAAAAGAGATTCCGTAAACTCTTGTTAACTGCTTATTCTTCTCATCACCTCGCCAATAAGCACCTGCTGCGTTCAAGATTTTCACGGCCTTTACAATTCCTGTTGACGGAATATGACCACCGCGACACAAATCGGTAAAATTGTCGTGGGTAACGAAAGTGATTTCGCCGTCATTCAGATTTTCAATGAGTTCCGTTTTAAAAGAATTGTCTGCATACTCTTTCAGCGCATCTGATTTAGAAACGGAATATAGTTTGAAAGTAGAATCTTTCTTGGCGTTTTCTAAAACTTTCTTTTCGATTTTTTCAAAATCTTTTTCGCTCAAAGTTTCATCTCCGAAATCTACATCATAATAAAATCCGTTTTCGATAGCAGGACCAATCGTTAATTTGGCATTCGGAAAAAACTCCAGAATTGCCTGTGCCAAAAGGTGAGCGGAAGAATGCCAAAACGCTTTCTTGCCCAAATCATCATTCCACGTCAGAAGTTGAAGTGTAGAATCTGTCGTAACAGGTATGGAAATTTCTACCTGATTTCCGTTTACAATTGCGGAAATGGTGTTTCTTGCCAAACCTTCACTGATTGATTTTGCGACTTCAAGCGGAGTTACCGCACTTTCAAATTCTTTGATGCTTCCGTCGGGAAGAGTGATTTTTACCATTTTTGAACTAAAAATTTAAGATGCAAAAGTAGTGATTTCCGAACAATTAAGGAAATTAGATTTTAAAATTGAAATTACTGTAAAAAGTAAATGATTTTCAGGATATTTTTAACAATTTTACCTCACCAAAATCACAAGAAGATAAGTAGCTCCTGCAACAACTGCTGAAATAGGAATCGTCAAAATCCACGCCCAAAGCAGACTTACGGTAACTCCCCATCTTACTGCGGAAACTCTTTTTGTCAAACCAACACCGATAATTGCTCCTGTAATGGTGTGTGTTGTGGAAACCGGAATCCCGAAATGTTCTGTGAGAAACAAAGTAATCGCACCCGAAGTTTCTGCACTCACTCCTTCAAGTGGCGTAACTTTGGTAATTCTTGTTCCCATAGTTTTCACAATTTTCCAGCCGCCACTCATCGTTCCGAGTGCAATCATTAAAAACGAAGTGAAAGGAACCCACCAATAATGCTCTACAAAATAAGAGAACTGATGTTTTCCGTCCAGAACGAGATAAGCAGAGTCGTGAATCATTTGTGTATGATAGAAAATAACCGCTGCTCCGATGATTCCCATTACTTTCTGTGCATCATTTGTACCGTGTCCCAAACTGAAAAGTGCCGATGAAACCAACTGTAGTTTTTTGAATATATTATCGGCTTTTCTCGGGTTAGTTCTTTTGGAAATATTGACGATGAAAAGCGTAATAATAACGGAAATAATCATTCCGATAATTGGTGCAAGAAAGATAAAAAGGAAAATAGGAATTACTTTTTCATATTTCACCACGTTTTGACTAAAAAGCTGTTTAAATGCTAAAATCAATTTATCAAAAACAGACAAATCCGGTTGTGATAATGCAATGGCGTGATAATCCGAAACCAACGCATACATTAATGCTGCTCCCAAAAATCCGCCAATAAGAGTGTGTGAAGAAGAAGATGGAATACCAAACCACCAAGTGAGAAGATTCCAAGCAATGGCGGCAATAAGACCTGCAAAAATCACTTCGAGATTGATGAAATTTTCATTCACGGATTTTGCAATGGTATTTCCGATTTTGAATTCTCCGATAACATAAGCAGCAAGAAAAAACGCTGCGAAATTCCACAATGCAGCCCAAAGAACTGCCTGAAAAGGAGTGAGAACTTTAGTGGAAACAATAGTTGCAATAGAGTTTGCCGCATCGTGAAATCCGTTGATGTAGTCAAAGATTAGTGCTAAAACGATGATAACGATGAGTAGAATTGGTAAATCCATTCTTGTTTTTTAAAAGATTGAATAGATTAAGCGTATTTGATGATGATGTTTTCAATTGTATTGGCAACATCTTCTGCTTTGTCGGTTACGGTTTCCAGATACTCCAAAACAGATTTTACTTTGATGATATTGATGGCATCATTCGTTTCAAAAAGTTTCACGGTTGCCTGGCTCAAAACATCATCTGCAATATTTTCGTAAGAATTTATTTTGATGCAAGATTCTTTTACTTCCTTCGGATTTTTGAAATCTTTCATATTTTTAATCGCATTTTCAATCTCAACACAAGATTTGTAAATTAGTAGTGAAAATTCCGTATAGGCGGGGTCAAGAGGAGCTTTGTACAAATAAATATATTTTGCGGAAGCATAGAGAAAATCGGCAATATCATCTAAACCGCTTGCCAAATAATTGATGTCTTCTCTGTCAAATGGTGTGATGAAATTCTCTCCCAACTGCACGAAAATCTCATGGGTAAGGTCATCAAGTTGATGTTCAAAATCGCTCATATTTTTGAGCATCGTATCATCATTAATGTCAAAATCCATCAAACCTTCATGAAATTCTTTAGACATTGCAATAAGTGATTCTGCTACTTTTTCGAACAATACGAAAAACACTTTGTCTTTTGGCTGGAACGCTTTAAAAATATTTCCGATTCCCATTTTATGAGTTTTTTAATTACAGTTGCAAATTTCCGAAAAAGAAAGTCAATATTTTCTTTTCAATATTAATTTTTGTTAACATCAAATAAAAATTTTGAAGTTTGATTCATAAAAAAATCAGTCACAATATTTTTGGAACTGATTTATGATAGATTACTTTTTGCGAAAATTAATTTGCCACTTCGGCTCTCATTTCTTTGCCTTTGAATTTCATACTCGGGAGATTTCCCAAGATTTCGCCTTTGAAATTTTTATCAATTTCAAAGAAAGTAAATTTGTCTAAAATCTCTATATCACCAATGTCTGCTCGCTTTTTAGATTTTGCGGTGGCTTTGTTGATAATGTCGAGCATATCGATTTTTTTCAGTTGATCGCGCTTTCCGAGATTAAAGAAAAATCGCACCATATTTTCTTTTTTCTGTCCTGGTTTTCCATTTCTTCTTTCTCGTCTGTCACCGTTTCTTTCACGTTCTCTGCCTCTTTCTCTTCGGCTTGGTTTATCATCTCTGTTGTTGAACGATTGTTCTGCCAAATCATTTTTGTCTTTGTAATACAGAGATAAATCTCTCAGCTGAAACTGAAGAAGTTGATGTACCAATTCTTCTTTAGAGAAATTAGACAAGTCGGGAATCAACTTATTGTCAAATTCAAAAAAATCTTCGTGTTCTGTAAATAATTTTTCAAAAACACCACCGACTTGAGCTTTGATAATCTCTTTTCCGGTCGGGATTTTCTTTTCTACGATATCGATCTTTGTAGATGATTTTATCTGCTTTAGTTTTCGGGATTCTTCAGGTTTAATTAAAGACATTGAGATTCCGTCTTTTCCGGCTCTACCTGTTCTTCCGCTTCGGTGTACAAAAATTTCGGGATCATCTGGTAAAGAATAATGAATAACGTGCGTTAAAGAATTTACATCTAAACCTCTTGCTGCAACATCTGTTGCAACCAGAATGTCGATATTTTTCAACCGGAATTTTTTCATCACCGTATCTCTCTGTGCTTGTGATAAATCACCATGAAGCGCATCTGCAGCATAACCGTTCTGCATCAAAAAATCTGCAATTTCCTGCGTTTCCATTCTGGTTCTGCAGAAAATAATAGAGTACTGATTGGGATTTGCGTCAATTAATCTTTTCAGTGCTTCCTTTTTTTGGCGATAACCTACGATATAACATTCGTGCGTAATGTTTTTCTTAACCTCATTAATAGAACCTACCGAAATACGGTGCGGTTTGGTTAAATAATTTTTAGAAATACGTTCTACTTCCTTGTTCATTGTCGCCGAGAAAAGAAAGGTTTGTTTGGTTTCAGGCGTTTCGCTGAGAATAGTTTCCAAATCGTCTTTAAAACCCATAGAAAGCATTTCGTCTGCTTCATCTAAAACCAGCCAGTGAATTTCTGAAAAATCAAGAGCTTTTCTTTTAATCAGGTCAATTACTCGTCCTGGAGTTCCCACAATAATCTGTGGTTTCTCACGGAGTGAGCGAATTTGTTCAGTAATACTGCTTCCACCATAAACTGCAGTAGTTTTGATGTTTTTAAGGTATTTCGAATAATTTTTAATGTCTTTGGTAATTTGCAAACAAAGCTCTCTGGTTGGACAAAGCACCAATAATTGGATTTTGCGACTCCCGTCGTCAATCATATCCAAAATCGGAAGCGAAAATGCCGCTGTTTTGCCTGTTCCTGTTTGCGCAAGTGCGATGAGATCGCGTATATCTGAAGAGATAAAAGGAATAGTCTGCTTTTGGATTTCTGTGGGATTTTCAAATCCCAGTTCACCAATTGCCTTCAATATTTCGGGACTTAAATTGGTTTCCGTAAATAAATTCATGTAAAAGATCGTCTTAATTGGGTGCAAATGTACGAATTTTATTTTTGATAAAATTATATGCGTTTTATTAAATTTTTGTTAATGTGTGAATTGCTGCTTTGAAAATAGTATTCCGTGAAATACAGTTTTTGTAATTTTGAAGCATGAATTTTCGGGATATTTATCAACTTCATAAGGAAGACGTTTTCAATCTTGCGTTGCAATATACCGGAAATGTGGAAGATGCCGAAGAAATTTCGCAAGATGTTTTTGTAAAAGTTCATGAAAAATTGCTGTACTTTCGGGAAGAATCTTCACTGAAAACTTGGATTTACAGAATCACGGTTAACCAAAGTTTAGATTTTCTCAAAGCAAAACAGCGGCAGAAACGCTCATTTTTTCAACATGTTCTGAGATTAGATGACGGAAATTCCAAAGAAATCCCTGTTTTCAATCACCCCGGAGTTGAATTGGAACAGAAAGAAGCATTAGCACATATTTTCAAATGTATGAATCGTCTCCCTGAAAACCAAAAAACCGCTCTCATTCTTCTGAAAATCGAAGGGCTTCCTCAAAAGGAAGTTGCAGAAATCTTGAAAATTACGCCGAAAGCGGTAGAATCTCTTTTTCAAAGAGCAAAAACGAATTTAGAAAAAATCTTAACCGAAAACGAAGGAAAATGAAAAATACGTCGTCTAAATCACCAATGGAAGCATTAGGAAACATTAAAAAAATAGAAGTTCCGGAAGAGCTTTATGGCAAAATCCTTCAAAAAATTGGGGAAAGAAATCGAATTTCCATTTCTCCGGTATGGGTGAAAATAGCAGCTGCAATAGTGATTGGTATGCTTTCTACGGAATTGTTTTTCGTGGTAAAACAATCTGAAAACCGTAAGGAAATTGCTTTAGAAAAAATCGTGCCGCTACCAAACAACAATTTGTATTATGAATAAGAACAGGTTTTATCTTTTTTTGGTTATCTCGCTTATTTTATCAAACGCTTTGCTGTTGTTTCTGCTTTTCGGAAAACCAAGAAAAGACGGGCGTTTTGGTGAAGACCGCCCGAAAAATATGGTGATTGAAAAGCTCCGTTTTGACAAAAATCAAATTGCAGAGTATGAAAAGCTTATCCAAAATCATCGTCATCAAATTAGGGAAAAAGATGATGAAATTCTGAAACTGAAAAACGAGCTGTATTCCGATTTGAAAAACAGTCAGCAGAACTCTGCAAAAAACGATTCTATCATTGCTAAAATTGCCGATGTGCAAAAGCAGGTAGAGTACATTCATTTTCAGCATTTTTTGGAAATTAAAAAATTATGCAGACCGGAACAGAAAGCATATTTCGACCAACTCGCCGATGAAATTTCCGCTATTTTTTCAATGAGACCTTCGCACAGAAAATGAAAAAAAATCTAATTGCTTTTTTATGCATTTCAGGCGTATTTGCTTTTGCACAGAAAATAGAGTTTCTCCCTGTTTTTAAAGAAAAACCGCTGGAACTTGGTGAAAAATATATTTCAGATAAAGATACGGTTGAAATAGAAACGTTGAAATTTTATATTTCTAATGTCGAATTTTTAAAAGGCAAAAAAATCGTTCATTCTTTGAAAAAAAAGCATCATCTTTTGGATTTGGGAAAACTTGGATCTCTGAAAATTAATGAAGAAAATCCTGAAAATGGAAAATTTGATGAAATCCGTTTCAACATCGGGATAGATAGTTTGACGAGCAGTTCCGGAGTTTTCAGTGGAGATTTAGACCCTACAAACGGAATGTATTGGACGTGGCAAAGCGGATATATTAACTTTAAATTAGAAGGAAAAACCAATTTTTCTACCGCCCGTAATCATGAGTTTCAACTGCATATCGGTGGTTTTTCTGCTGCCGATTCTACATTGCAAAACGTTTCTTTTCCAGTGAAAAATTCTGAAATTTTAATCTGGATTTATGTAGACGAGATTATTTCTGAAATGGTTTCTGCCAAAGTATTTCACGTGATGAGTCCCGGAAAAAAAGCGGGAAATTTCTCTCGTAAAATTGCTTCTGCCTTTAAAATCGACGAAAAATGAAATTCAATTTTAAGTACATTTCTCCGGTTTTGCTTTTGATTTTCATGGCGTTTTATGTGGCGGAAAAAATACCGTTTCTCTATCCTGTATATTTCCCGAAACCAATTTACGATTTTAGAAAAAATCCTTTAACAAAGGAAAAAATAGAACTCGGAAGACATTTATTTTATGATCCGGTACTTTCTAAAAACGAGATGATTTCTTGTGCTTCTTGTCATTCTTCTTACAATGCTTTTGCACATACCGACCATAATTTAAGCCACGGAATTGATGATTCCATCGGAAACCGAAATGCACCTGCATTGTTTAATCTGGCTTGGCAAAAGGATTTTATGTGGGACGGAGCGATTCACCATATAGATTTTCAGCCACTTGCTCCGATTAATCACCCGAAAGAAATGGGTGAAACTACCAATAATGTCGTAAATAAACTGAATCATTCAAAAAAATACAAAACGCTTTTCTATAAAGCGTATGGAGACAGTTCAGCTACCGGAGAAAAAATGCTGAAAGCTTTAACACAGTTTCAGTTAACGCTCGTTTCTTTTGGCTCTAAATATGATAAAGTAAAGCAGGGAAAAGCGAAATTTACGGAGCGGGAACAACGCGGTTATGAAGTTTTCCTAAACAAATGTAATTCTTGCCACACCGAACCGCTTTTTTCTGATTACAAGTTTCAAAATATCGGACTTCCTGTTGATAAAACACTGAACGATTACGGAAGAATGACCATCACCAAACTCAAAAAAGATAGTTTGAAATTCAAAACCCCGAGTTTGAGAAATATTTCGTATTCGTATCCGTATATGCACGACGGAAGATTTAAACGGCTTTCTGAAATTCTGGAACATTATACAACCGGAATGGAAAGAAGTCCGACTATTGCTAAAGAATTGGTTTATCCTATTATTTTTTCTTCTAACGAAAAAGCAGATTTGATTTCTTTTCTTTTATGTTTAAATGACTCTGCTTTTGTCTTCAATCCGAATCATCAGTTTCCAAGAAATTAATTTTTTTTAAATAAAACGAAGGATACCGAAAATTCCGTCGTCTAATCCACCATTAAAGAAATTCCGTTTATGAAAAAACTACTTTACTCAACTGCATTTTTGCTTCTTGCTTTTTTTAATTCAAAAGCACAATTAAGTCCTGTAATTACATCTTGGTTGCAAAATACCACTCAAACAGGAAGTTACTATGTCAACGGAAATTCTACCGCCATTCCCAACGGAATTTTGGTCAATTGCCAACAGGTTTCTTATTCTGCAAATTATGCTTACATAAAAGCAACAGGAGTTCCGTCTTATCCAACCGGACCTTTTTTAGATGGTAACCAATCCCAAACCAGTAACCAAAATAAAATTGTAAAAATCCCTCTCAATCCAACTCCCAATACAGGAACTTTAACCGCAACACATTTAGGAGATATAGGTGTATTTATTAACGGAGTTGCACTTTTTGATTATGGAGATGGTTTTGCGTGGAATCATAATACCAATACACTTTGCGGTGGTCCTATGAACGGACCTTGTCCTGCTGTAAAATATTGGAACCGAGATGCGATTCGTGCAGAAAGAGCCGGATTTGATTGCTCTAAAGGACATCCGGCAAGAGCGGGAGATTATCATCATCATCAAAATCCGAGTGCTTTTAAATTAGACTTGAATGTGGTTTCTACCATTTGCAATTTGTATGATGCAGATGGTTTATATATGATTAATACAAATGAGCATTCTCCATTGATTGGATATGCTTTTGACGGCTATCCTGTCTATGGTGCTTATGGTTACAAAAATACAAACGGAACCGGCGGAATTACTAGAATAAAATCAGGATTTAAACTTAGAAATATTACTGTAAGAACCCATCATGCTGATGGAACAGACGTTCCGGATGGTCCCGCTGTAAATACAACATATCCTTTAGGTTACTTTCGCGAAGATTATGAGTACATTCCTCATCTTTCAGAACCCGATTATTTAGACGAACATAATGGTAGATTCTGTGTAACTCCGGAATATCCAAACGGAACCTATGCTTATTTTTCAACAGTTGACGAAAACCATAATTCCGCTTATCCGTATATTATTGGAGCAACATATTATGGAGTTGTGAACGGCGGTTTGGTTTCGTCTGTTAACGAATCTACCACTATCTATACACTTGCAGCAAACGAAATTTTTGCTCCAGAAATGAATGTTACGGTTTTCCCAAATCCTGCAACAGATTTAATCGCCATACAAATCGGAAGTGTTGTAAAAACTGATATAAAAGTCGATTTGATAGATGCATCAGGAAAGTTAGTAAAATCTACCAAAATCAACAAAGGACAAACTATTGCTTTTTTTGATATGCAAACAATTTATGAAGGGGTATATTTTGTTAAAATTTCTTCTGATTACCTCAATAAAACTCAGAAAATTATTATCAAAAAATAAATTAAAAATTATTTTTCCACAAATTTTGCCTGAAACTTTTATTAAAACTATTTTTGTAGAAATCTATAAATAAAGTAAAA
>CAZHFE010000018.1:0-34440 GCA_964532055.1 uncultured Kaistella sp.
ATTCCGAATAAAATTCCTACTTTTTTTGCCATAATATTTTTTGTTTAAAGTTTAATGTTTCAAGTTTTTACCACTCTCCAAAGGTGGGGAATTCTTCCATCTTCCGACTTCTATCTTTTTACGAAGTTGGTTTGTCTTGTGGTGGCAAGACATTCAGAAAACCATCAGATATTTTTATTGCCGAATCATCTAATAATTGCTGAATTTTTTCTTTACTATCAGATTTATAAACGATTCCTACATGATAATCCATATGCAGAAATTTCATCACTTCATCACATTCAAATATTTCGTAATCTGGTTCTTTTTCTTTTGTTAAAGCAATAATTAATCCTGCTGAAAATCCTGTAGGTTTCGGTAATTCATATTCTGCATTATTCAAAAGTGCATGTTCTATTTTTGCCCATTCTCTCCAGATGTTGATTCCGCTCGATGCTTCTATCAAATCGGGAATATGTGCACCGCCGACTCTTGATGAAGTTTCGAGAAAATACCATTTTCCGTCTTCTTTTCCTCGGATAAATTCGGTGTGTGTTGCTCCGTTTCTCAATCCGAAACTGGTAAGAACTTTTTTGTTAACTTCTTCTAATGCTTTAAATTCTTCAGAATATCTCCCCAAAGTTTTAGTGCGGAAAACGCCTCCTTCATGAGAAACTTCCATTGGCGGAGAAAGATACTGAGATGCGGAAGTGAAAACAATTTCTTTTTCATACACCAAACTATCGACATGAAATACATCGCCGGGTTTGAAACTTTCCAACAAAAATTTGTGGCGCTCCTCACCGAGTTTCTCTATGGATTTCCAAAGTTCGTCTTTGGTTTTTATTTTTACTATTCCCGATGCAGATGCTTCAGAGCGGGGTTTCAAAACCCAAGGTGCGGAAATTTTTTCAGCAAAATAATTCACCGTTTCGTCATTAAAAACAGAAGAAAATTCAGGAACATCTATCCCCGAATCTTTTGCCATTTGCCGCATTGCAAGTTTATCACGGAAATAGCGGTGCGTAGTTTGTCCCATTCCGGGAATACGGAAAGTTTCCCGAATCAAAGCAGCTTTTTCCACATCATAATCGTCTAAAGCAATTACGGCATCTATTTTTTGGGTTTTCATCAGATGAGAAAATCCCTGAATGAGATGCTCCAAATTCCAAACAGATGGCTCAATTTCTGCCATGTAAAAAATATCGTCAATAGCGTGATGCGGCCAGTTTTTTTCGTTTAACTTTTCAGAAGTGATGAGGATAATTTTATTGCCGAGTTTCTTCATCTCGTCCATAAAATCATATCCTTTATAATAGCAGGAAATGCAGACGATTGTTTTCTCATTCATATAATGAATTTTAATAATTGGTGAATTTTCAAAAAAGTAAATACATTTTTGTTAAATAATCAATACCAATTTTCAACAAACAATCTATATCTGAAAATTCACATTCAATTATACAGAGATTTTTTTGAATACGCTAATTTTTCAGGAAAAATTTTCAAAAAAATCTATAAGCAGCTGAACTCCGTAACCTGTTGCTCCTTTTTCTTTCATATACTGCACGTTTCCGAAAGCAACACCCGCAATATCGAGATGCGCCCAATTTGGATGTCCTTCGATAAACTGCTCCAGAAATTTTCCTGCAATAATACAGTCTCCGAAAGGTTTTGAGGAAATATTTTTGAAATCTGCAACATCGGAGATAAAGTCATCTTTCCAAATGTCCCAAAGTGGAAGATTCCACAATCTTTGGTTGGTTTTGTCGGCAGATTTTTCGAGGGATTTTTTCAGATTTTCGTTGTTGCTGAAATATGCTCCGCAAGTGTAACCAAACATTCTCACCGAACTTCCCGTCAAAGTTGCCAAATCAATCAGTGCATCGGTTTTATAATTTTTGGCGAGATAGGAGAGTGCGTCGGCAAGTGTCATTCTGCCTTCTGCATCAGTGTCTATAATTTCTATGGTTTTTCCGTTATAGGCAGTAATCACATCACTCGGAATGTATGCAGTGTTAGAAACGGCGTTGTCTGTGATCGGTAAAATGGCAATTATATTTACATCAAGGTTCATTTCTGCGGCAGCAATCAGCGTTCCGATAACGGCAGTTGCTCCTCCCATATCAGATTTCATGTAATGTAGATTTTCAGATGGTTTTATGGAAATTCCACCGGTATCAAAAAGCACACATTTGCCGACTAAACCTACAGTTTTTGCATTTTTATTTTCGGAGCGATATTCCAGAATAGTAAAAGCGGCTTCTTGAGAACTTCCCTGATTGACGGAAAGAAAAGCACCCAATCCTAATTTTTCGCATTTTTTACGGTCGAAAACGGTGAGTTTCAGATTGTATTTTTTTGAAATATCTTTCAGAAATTCTGAAATCTGCGGAACTCTTTTGAAGTTTTGTGGTTTGTTCAGCCATTCCATTCCGGCGAATTGTCCGTTGCAGAGAGCGGTGGTTTTTAATTGAATTTCGTTTAAATTTTTATCTGAAATTTTATCTAAAACCAAATTGAATTTCAGATTATAAAACGGGTGTTCTGTTTTAAATGGATAAGTATAAGTTCCCAAAAACAAACCTTTAACCAAAAATTCTATCTGTGATTCATCAAAATTTTCGACATTGATTGATGTATTTTCTGGCTGAATTTTCTTTCTGAAATCGTAAGCAAATTTTGAAGCAACAAATTGAATTTCAAAACTTTCGGTCTTTTCACCTAAACCGATGAAATAGGTGACAATATTTTCATCAGCGAAAATGAAAGTTTCATTTTTCTTTGCCGAAAAAATATTTTGCAGATTTCTATTGAAGTTTTTCTTTTCCTTTTTCCACATTTCTTCTGTATAGAAAGAAAATTGTTGGGTAATCTTTTTTGTGGTTTTATTGGTGAGCGTTGTTTTTATCATTTTAGAGATAACAATTAGGTTTTAATTTATTAAAATATCATTTTTCGTTCTAAAAATATATTTTCAATTATTCTGGCTTTTTACAATTATCCTTTCTTCTCGTGTCAATGAGATACTGTATTTTCCATTCCCCGTTTGTTTTGACGAGTTGAAAAGAATTAACCCCGCAATGCGAGAACCGACCTTTATAATAAAATTCATACGGCGTCCAAACCGAAGCAAGATTTCCGTCAACTAAAATGTTTTCAAAAATAATTCGTTCGTCTGCATCGTTTTTATTGAGCCGTGAAATTGATTCTGCAAAATCCTTTAGTTTTTCATCTCTTGCACCGTTTTTCGTAATGGTTTGCAATACGGCGTTTTTTGCGAAAGAATTTTTAATAAGAACAGAATCAGCATTTTTCATTCCGGTAAATAATTGATTTAACGTTGCTTTTATAAGAGTTTCTTCAGCATTCTGCGACCAAAACCAAACCGGCGAAAAACATAAAAAGAGCGTCAGATTTTTCATATTTCAAAATTTAAGGTTGAAAAATAAGTCTTCTCACCATTGCTGATTGTTACAAATTTATTCCTTGTCTTGTGCCGATTTCAGCCGCTGCTCAATATATTCTATTTTGGTTTTGCCGTGTTCGGTAGGTTTTCCGTCTTCATCTACACCTACGAAAACAATTTTATCAATGGTAATAATGGTTTGTCGCGTCATTTTATTCCGAACTTCACAATACAAAGTAATTGAAGTACGCCCGAAATCTGTGGCTTCAATCCCAATTTCGATAATGTCACCTTGTTTTGCAGAGCTAATGAAATTAATTTCGGACATAAATTTGGTAACACATCTCGGTGTTTCCAACTGTATAATGGCATAAAGCGCGGCTTCTTCATCAATCCACTGCAATAATCTTCCGCCGAAAAGCGTATGATTGGGATTCAAATCTTCTGGTTTTATCCATTTTCGAGTGTGGTAGTTCATTTCTTTTTTTTGTTTATAAGTTATCGGGTAAAAACCAGTTTTGTTTTTGTGGATAGTTTTTCATCAATGAGGTATCCTTCAAGATTGAATGCTTTTAAATCGTTCAATGTTTTTGCTTGATTTTCAGCACAGTAACGAACCATTAAACCTCTTGCATGTTTGGTGTAAACGACAATGGTTTTCAGTTTTCCATCTTTCAATTCATAAAAATCAAAATCTATAACGGGAGCGTTTAATTTCTTCTTGTCAAAAACTTTGAAATATTCTGCGCTTGCTAAATTCAGAATTAAATCTTTGGATTTCAGTTCGCTGTTGAGTTGTTCGGTCAGTTTTTCCCGCCAAAAATCGTAGATATTTTTATAACTGTCGAACTCGAAATTTCTTCCCATTTCCAAACGGTAAAGCATTACTTTATCCGATGGTTTCAGCAATCCGTATAATCCCGAAAGGATTCTATAATTTTTTTGCAGATATGCAACGGTATTTTTGTCTAAAGTTTTAGCATCTAAACCTCTGTAAACTTCGCCTGTGAAAGCAAACATTGCAGGTGCAGATTCTTTGGTATTTGGTTTTGCTTTCCACTTTTGGTTTCGCTCCCAATTTTCATCGGCAAGTTTAGATGAAATTTCCATTAAATCCGATAAATATTTCGGCGATTTTTTCTTTAAATAAGACTGAATAAAGGCTGCTTCTTCTATAAATTTAGGTGTGGAAAGTTTGAGAAATTTCGTAGAATTTTCAATATTCATCAACTTTGCGGGTGAAGTTATTATTTTCATATTATTTGGTTTAAAGTTTAATGTTCAAGATTGGAACTTTAAACCTTAAACATTGAATATTGAATTTATATAATTCCTTTTCCTTGCCGGATAATTTCCGGTTCGTTCTCGGTTAAATCCACAATGGTTGAAGCGACATTATCACCATAACCGGAATCGATGACTATATCTACCAAATGGTCGTATTTTTCGGCAATCAGTTCGGGGTCGGTAGAATATTCTATCACTTCGTCATCATCTTTAATAGAAGTTGAAGCAATGGGATTTCCCAATTTTTCAACAATCAATTTCGGAATAGAATGATTGGGAACTCGAATTCCCACAGTTTTATTTCCTTTATAAGCCAGCGGAAGATTTTTATTCGCCTCTAAAATAAACGTAAAAGCACCAGGAATTTTGCTTTTCAAAAACCTGAAAACCGAAGTGTCAATAGGTTTTGTAAACTCCGAGAGATGGCTCAAATCATTGCAGATGATGGAAAAATGTGCTTTTTCCAATTTTATTTTTTTGAGTTGTGCCAGTTTTTCCATTGCACGAATATCGAAAATATTACAACCGAGTGCATAAACCGTATCCGACGGATAAATAATCAATCCGCCTTTGTTCAGGGTTTTTACTACTTCACCAATCAGATTTTCCTGTGGATTTTCCGGAAAAATTTTTAGGATTTTTGCCATATGCGAATTTACGAAAAACACAGATATAAAATGTTCCTGCGAAAATTTTTGCAGAAGCGGATAATTATTGTATATTTGCACCATAATATCGCGGGATGGAGCAGTAGGTAGCTCGTTGGGCTCATAACCCAAAGGTCATCGGTTCGAGTCCGGTTCCCGCTACTAAAAATAAAAATCGGTGTATCAATAAGTTACACCGATTTTTTATGACCGCAATTTTAGATATTTTACAAAGCGAATACTTGACCGAATACTATTCGATGAAACCATACACAGACCCTTTAATTTATCACGGTGGAAAGGATTTTAACCTCTCCAAAAGGTGGTATGTGTATTACTCTTACATCAATCCGGAAACAGGTGAAATGACAAGGCAGCCGCCTATTTATATGAATATCAATCGGGAGTATAAAACCAAAAAAGAGCGTTTGGAAAAACTTCGGGCTATTCAAAAAGGACTTCTGAAACTTCTAAAATTAGGACATTCCCCTTATGTTGTAGAACCAGAACCAAAACAATACACTATTGTAAAAGCGTTGGATTTTGCTTTTAATATAAAGAAAAATGAACTTTCCGCAACATCTTATCCTGACTATGAATCAAAGAAAAAAGGATTTATAAAATATCTTGAAAGAGAGGGTTTGAATTTCTCGCTTGTTGGAGATATTAAGAAAAAAGATGTTTTAAACTACCTGAATGAAATCAGCGAAAAGAGTACAGCAAAAACGAGGAATAATCACCAAGTTGTACTATCTTCTTTTTTTACGGTTCTGAAAGAAAACGAAATAATTTCTGATAATTTTATAAGGGAAATTTCACAACAAAAAACAAGATCTGTAAGACATAAAACTTATTCAAAAAAACAATTAGAAGCATTAGAAAAGGAAATCTCGAAAGACGAGAAACTAAAATTTTTCATTGCTTTTGTTTCCTATAATTTTCTACGTCCTATTGAGGTTGTAAGATTGAAATGGAAAGATTTAAAAATAGATGAGGAAATTCCGTATCTCGAAGTAAAAGCAAAAAACAAACCCCTGAAGAAAAAGACCATTCCCGAAATACTTTTAAATGAGTTAAAGAAATATAAGCAGGGCAAACCTGATGAGTATGTTTTTATGACCAATAACAAGGGGATTGAAACAACAGAGGTAAATCGTAGGAACTATTTCTCTGACAGATTTTCAAAAATAAAAAAGAAACTCAATTTAAGCGAGGAATATACAATGTATTCATTCCGGCACACCTATATCACCAAATTATTTAGAGAAATCCGTAAAACGAGAACCGAAATTGAAACCTACGATTTGCTAATGAGAATTACAGGACATACAACTCTCATAGCGTTAAAATCTTATCTTAGGGACATAGATGCAGAATTAGCGGAGGATTATTCCAAATTCTTAAAATAATCCCTTTTAATCCGGTAGAATAACCTTATCGTTGGAAGAAAGAATCATTTCTCCGTGCTGAACGTCTATTAAAATGTCTTCATATCCTCCAAAACTTCTTGTTCGGAAAGGGGAGAAGATTTTTATTTCTTTATCAGGGTATGCTTCTTTTAATTTAATAGCTGAAGCCATTGTGGTTCTCCCTAATGTCAAAACATCATCAATTACTATAATTGTTGGCTCGGAAATAATTAAAGAGCTTACGCTTATGCTATTCAAATGAGTTTGTACAGAATTTCTTGAATCTGCTGAAAATTGACTACTTGATTTTGGAATTGCTTTTGTTCTTTTCAAACATTCATATACACCATTTCCTAATCCGTTTGAAACTAGCGTTTCTGCTAAAATTTTAGAGGGATATACAGCCCCAACCATTAGCGGGGTGCTTCGAGGTACAGGTACGAAAACAGAATTTTCAAAAAAAAATTCTTGTTTTAATTCAAAAATCTTCTTTGACAGGTTTTGTGCAAAATTGATATTTCCATTTTTACAAGCTCCAAGCAGTGTTCTGGAATCTATTGCAGTTAGAGAATTTCCACTTGGAGAATACACCAAAATTGTATGAAAATCAAAAAGCATAATCTATTTTAGCAGTTAAATAAGGAATATCTTCAATAAGATTTTTGTAATTCTCATTTGTTAATACTTGTGCACCATAATTTAGCATTTCTTTTGCCCAACTAATATTTTCATTTATAACATTTTCCATAATGAACATTGTTCTACCCAATCGTAACGCTTCCCATCCTTGATGTTTTGTACCGCTTTTTTCACTGGCTTCAATAATAATAGTTGCATCACTTATTAATGCCATAGTCCGGTTACGCATAGGAAAGTTTTTTGGAGTAACAGGGTAATTTTTAGGAAACTGTGAAATTAAAAGATGACTTTCTGCAATTATATCTTGTAAGCTTTTGTTTTTAGCAGGAAAATACTTATCCGTTGGAGTTCCAATTACTGCAATAGTCTTTCCGTTACTTTCTATTGCAGAGGTGTGAGCAATAGTATCTACTCCTTCTGCCAATCCACTTACAACTGTAATATCATTCTTAATTAAAAATTTGGAGATTTTTTGAGTCCTCCTAATCCCTAAATCCGAAATATTTCTTGAGCCGACAACCGAAACTCTTCTACCGTGTTCCAATAAAGAGAAATCCCCCCGATAATAAAATGTATCCGGACTGTTTTTTTTCTCAATATCGGTCAATCTTTGTAAGTAATCCTGAACCTTATCCATAAATGCTAATTTACAATTAATAAATTATTTTCCAATAGAAAAATTACTTTTTTAAAAATCCTATTACGATTTCCTTTCCGTTTTCGTCCTTTTTGTAAATGGGTGTTAAATCTTGCTCCCGATTAACAGGGTCAAATAATTCCGAAATATCAACTTCCAACGCATTGGCAATTTTTTCCAAACTCGCCAAAGATGGAGATTTCAACAGGTTTGTAGCATAACTTCGATTATCCTCTCTACCTAATAGTTCTGAAAGTTTTGCTTTGTTTAAACCTTTTTCTTTTAAAACTCTTTCAATATTTAAACCCATAAATCACTTTTTGTTTTGACAAATTTAAACACTTACCATTATATATGTTTAAATATTTTAAAACTTTAACAAAACTTTAACATTTATTATTTGTTTTGATATTTCAAAACATTATATATTTGCTGTATAGAATTTACAAAACAAAAAGTATAACAATTAAAACAAACGATATGACAGCAAAAGAAATCAAAGCAGCATTAAGAGAAAGACTAAACGAAAAAGGTTTTAAAGGTCAATTCTCTATTTCGGCAAAAGTTTATATGAGTGGTAACTATATAGACGTAAAGGCAAAAGAAGATTTGATAAACAAACCGCTATTTTATAAAATCTGCCACTCATTTGAAAGTATAGACAGATGTGAAAGAACAGGCGAGATTTTGCAAGGTGGCAATGATTTTATAAATGTTCAATTTGGCAACTGGTCAATGAATTTTGACAGACTTTGCGAACTTGAGGGCTTCAAAGATGATACAGTGGCATATTATAGAAGTCTTTAAAAATCCAAACCTAAGCAAGTTTTAAAACTGCTTTTTAACCTCTAATAAATAATAAAGCAATGATAACAAGAAAAACAGACTTAGAAACTCTTATAGAAAGTTGTAATATTTCAAAGATAAATGAAATGATTTTGCATAAAGAAAAATGTTTAATTGAAGCAAATGATACAAATGATGTTGGTAGAATTCAATTATTAGAAAGGCAAATTAAAAAATTAAAACTTGCGGTGTAACAACCGCTTTTGGTGGTAAAAGCAAAAATAATTATTATGACAAATTTTAAAAAACCTATTTCTGGTCAAAAGAATTAAAAAAGATTGCACACGATGCAATTTTAGCAGACTTCAATAATTACGAAGTTAAGCCGGTCAAGTTCTTAAAATCTATTATCTACCTACCAAACGGCACGGCTCGAAAAATAGGTAATGCACACGATTATACATTTTCTTTCTAATCTTAAAATCAAAATACAATGACAAAATTAATAATAAAAGGGGCTGTTTATTTTTCAGCAGATTACGAAGCAATTATAAAACCACTTAGAACCGGTGAATTTTGGTTGGTAGATTGTGAAGAATATCTAACAAAGCAAGATTATTTAGATCGTTACGCAAAAGATTATTTTAACGAAAATAAAAATGATTTTATCACTTACGAGGGTGTAAAATATTATTACGCAGGTTACAGACCGTTAAATAATTCTGATTTCAATCTTCTTTCAGACTTAGAAGATTTGAGTTTTGACGATGATAGTAATGAATTTTAACCGCTAAAAACAATATTATGAATACTTTCAGAAAAACGATAATGCTACGGGCTTACCACATTCAAAATACAACCAGTTTAATCTGGTCTGAATCTCTAAAAAAAGCGTGGCAGTTATACTGGCTTAATAAAGAACTTCACACAGGTAACGTAGTATTTTACTTTGAGAAAAAAGACGGTGAAATCAGAAAAGCAAATGGCACATTAAAAATTGATTACGAATTTAAGACCCAGAACCAACCAAACCCCAAAGTTTTTACTTATTTTGATATTGAAGCGCAATCTTTCAGATGTTTCAAAGTCGAGAACTTTATTATGATCGAACCTATTGAAAAATCACTACTTTAGTTAGCTCAAGAAAACTTATCAGAATCAGAAGAAAACAACTTTATGCAGCATAAACCACTTTTTTTAATAATGCAAGGCTATTGGTTTGATGAGATCGAATCAGGGCGAAAAATAGAAGAATACAGAGAAGATACGCCGTTTTATCAATCTCGATTTATCGACAAAAAAACAAGCAAATTTAAAACTTACGAAACTGTAATTCTGCAAGAAGGTTATCACAATAACGCCCGGCGTATGATTGTCGAGGTCAAAAAAATAGAACTCAATGGCGAATTTATTATACATTTAGGCAAGATTATAGAGCGTCAAAATTTTGACGGCAAACCATCAAAAAAGCCACGTAAACCAAAAGATGTAGAATATTACTCGAAGCCAAAAAAAACACCTAAAAAGTTGCTTTCTACCGTAAGAGAAAAAAGACGGCAAAGATAACATTTCAATAAGATTTACACCGGACAAAATTTGTCCGGTTTTTTTATGTCTCAAAAAGCCGTTTTTAAATCAAAAAACATTTAAACTTTAACTTTAAGTAATAGTTATAATAGTTTAATAATCAAAATTATAATTATTTTTGTATGTGGTATTTTCTGACGAAACAAATAAGCGTTATAAAGGGCGTTCAATTGATTGGCTTACTGATAAGGCTCAAAGTTTTATAAATGCTTTTGTGCGTAAAAGAGATAGCAAAGAAGGTTATTTTATCTGCATATCGTGCCAAGATCTGAAACCAGTGAACCAATTAAACGCCGGGCATTATTACGCTAAAGAATTTTATAAGTCTGTAAGGTTCGATTTAGATAATATTCACAGTCAGTGCATCAGGTGTAACAAATATTTAAGCGGCAATTTGATAGAATACAGAAAAACTCTTTTAGATAAAATTGGTAAAAAAAAATTAGATCAGTTAGACCAAAAATCAGAGTTGAAAAATTTTAAATATAGCCGTCAATTTTTAATTGAATTAATCGAAAAATATAAAAACGTATGAGTGCCAAAAATGAATTATTTCTAATTCTACAAAAAAAATACTTTTTAGAGATTCTGAAAGGTGAAAAGAAGACCGAATACAGAACCTTTAGCGACTACTATAAAACCAGACTTTTGGAACTGGATAAAGAGGGCGAAATAGAGGGACAAAAGAAAATTGATACAGTCCGTTTTGCTTTAGGGTATCGAAAAAACCGCCCGGAAATGGTAGTTGAGTGTAAAGATGTTTTTATCGAACACGATGAATCAGAGGAAAAAGAGTTCCTGAATGAAGAAAACTGCGAGTTTGCTATTGATTTAGGAAATATCCTTGAAAAAATAAATTGTGAAAATCTGAATGTTTAACCCTTAAAAATTTTATTGCAATGGCAGAAAATAACAGCGCAAGAGCAAGAGCCGCAAGATCCGTTGGAAACAATTTCAACAGAGCTGCTTCCAGAACATCTTTGAGAGCGGCAAATTTTGCGAGAACCAGAGCCAACCGTTACCGTAGATAATGGATATAGGCGTAACCTTGAACAGTATAAAAACCCTATCTGAAAAAACGGATAGGGTAATACTGTTTCATTCGGGAGCAGGAAAAGACAGCATTGCTCTTTTAAATATGGTTCATCCATATTTCAAGGAAATAGTCTGTGTTTATATGTATATGGTTCAAGACCTCGAACATATTAACCGATACATCCATTGGGCGGAAAAAAAATATCCAAAAGCAAAATTTATTCAAACTCCTCATTACGCTTACTATAACAATAAAAAGTTAGGTATTTACGGAACGGAGCAGGTAAAATATGCCGAGTGGAATGTATCAAAAATCAATGACAAGGTAAAAGAGGAAACCGGAATAGAATGGGCGATTTTAGGATTTAAGAAAAATGATTCTATGAACCGAAGATTAATGCTCAATTCCTATCCTGATTCTATGACAAGCGAAAGTGGGCAGAAACTATATCCACTTGCTGACTGGACGAATAAAGAAGTTTTGCAGTATATCAGGAAAAACAGGCTTATTGAACCAATAAAATACGGTAATACGGGAAATACCAGGTCTCAGGGAACCGATATAACTGATATTTCATTTCTATTGTGGTGTCGTAACAATTATTCTAACGATCTAAAAAAAATCATTACTGAATTTCCTGACACAGAGAGATTACTATTTGAACACGATTACAAACAAAAAGAGTATGCAGAATAAATTAAAACAGTCCGAAACGAGAATTGTAAAGCGTTCAGAAATTACTCCAGCTGATTACAATCCAAGAAAGATAACCGATGAAGCGAGAAAATCTCTGAAAAAGAACATAAAAGAGAATGGCATTATTGGAGGAATGGTATTTAATGAGCAGACAGGAAATTTAGTATCAGGACATCAGAAATTGAATATTGCCGATGAAGTCAATAAATACAATCCCGGAACAAAGGAAAATGACTATGATTTAAAAGTAGAAGTTGTCAATGTTGATTTGAAGAAAGAAAAGGAATTAAATATTTTCTTCAATTCAAAAGCGGTTCAGGGCGAAATGGATTACAAAAAACTCGCTGAAATCTTCCCTGATATTGATTCAGGATTAGCCGGATTGGACGAAGTGGATATTTCGATGATAGAAATTGAATTACCGGACATTGGAGATATTGAGATTCCAACCTTTGAGCCACAGCAAGACAAAAAAGAAAAGGCACAAATTGACAAGTCAGAAAAAGACAACTCGATTACAAAAGGTGGAGAAAGTACAAACGATATGACCGAGGAAGAAAAAATCGCCCACGTCAAATCCATAAAAGAGAAAGTAAAGCAAGGTGCTACTTATGAGGGAGAGCCATATTTCACAGTTTCATTCGATAGTTATGAAAATAAAGTTCAGTTTCTCGAAAGATTCGGAATCCCTGCGGACGATAAATTCATAAAAGGAGAAGAACTCGCCGATGCAATAGATGGAAGATATGCGGATTGATAGAGAAGATACCGCTTGTAGCAAATATGCCTACACAACGGAAAGAGAAGCGAAAGATATAATTATAAAATGCAAAAGAACCAGCAACAGAAGTAAAATTCCTAAAAGAGTGTATTACTGTAAATATTGCAAAGGTTATCACGTAACAAGTCAAAAAACAAAATAGTATGAGTATATCAACTTTAAGTCGGAAGATTAGGGCAGGATTGCACCATAAGAGAGATAAAAGACTACAAAGCAATTTCCTTTTCTGTAGCGGTATCTGAAAAAAGGCAATACAGAGACCAACAATTTACATCGTGGCTGAATTGCACCTATTGGACGAAAAGCGAAAAAATAGCTCAATATCTCACAAAAGGGAAATTAATATCAGTAGTTGCCGATTGGTTTGAAGTAACAGAGAAAGACGGAAAGACCTACATTAATTTCCGAGTGAAAGAACTTAATCCATTCCTCGAAAGAAATGAGCCGACACAAGCCACACCTCTAAAAGATGGAGAGCCAACAAGTGTGAGAGATAAAAATGTTTTCGAGGAGGAAGAAGATGATTTACCATTTTAATTTTTAAAGAATGAGTGAGGAAAATAATATAGAAAATTCTAAAGGAGGAAGACCAACAAAATACGATGTAGACTTTCACCCAAAGCAAGCATTAAAATATTCCCTGCTTGGTCTTACCGATACCCAAATGGCAGGAGCATTTGAGATAGCGGAATCAACTTTAAATAACTGGAAGAATGAATATCCCGAGTTTTTGGAGTCCTTAAAAAAGGGAAAAATAGAAGCTGATGCAAATGTGGTTTCTACTCTTTATAAAAGAGCATTGGGACATACTCAAAAAAGTAAAGTTCCATTAAAGATGAAAAAGGTTGATTCTGAAACAGGAAAACTTTACGATACGGTAGAAATTGTTGAAACAGAAGAATATTTTCCTCCGGATATGGTAGCAACAATATTTTGGTTGAAAAATAGACAGCCGGAATATTGGAGAGATAAAAAAGAAGTTGAGATTGAAGATAAAAGAGAGATTAACACTTCCCTACTATCTGATTCTACTCTTGATGAAATAGAACAGGCATTAAAAGCAAATGAAGAATGATAGAATTAAAGTCTCCCGGTTAAAAATACAACTCTTTGAAATCTATGTAGAGAAATTCAAAAGGGGGAATTTCGATTTTATTACAGTCCATAAAGGGCAAAAGCATTTAAAGCAAGAGCAGGCGTTAAAAATATTGACAGATTCGGAAACGAGAGAGTTCCTTTATGGTGGTGCAGCAGGAGGTGCAAAATCGTGGACAGGTGCGGCGTGGTTATTATTTTCCGCATTGGCATATCCCGGTACACGTTGGTTTATTGGTAGAGAGAGCTTGAAAAGTTTAAGGGAATCTACTTTGCAGACATTTTACAAAGTATGTAAAGAGTATAGTATTCCAAGAACAGAATGGAACTATAACGGACAGGATAATTTTATTCAGTTTGCTAATGGTTCACGGATTGACCTTTTAAAACTGCAATATCTTCCGAGCGATCCATATTATGAAAGGTACGGTTCGGTAGAATATACCGGAGGTTGGATTGAAGAGGGCGGAGAGGTTAATTTCGGGGCATTTGACACGCTGAAAACGAGAATAGGTAGACAGATGAATGATGTTTACGGATTAATTCCTAAAATATTCGTTACCTGCAACCCGAAGAAAAATTGGCTGTATTCCCATTTTTATAAGCCATTCAAAGAAAAGCTATTAAAACCTATTCAGAATTTCTTACAGGCTTTTGTTCAGGATAATCCATTCATTGAAAGTTTCTACATAGAGCAGTTGGAAAGCACCACAGATAAAGCGAAAAAGGAAAGATTATTAAAAGGAAACTGGGAATATGACGACAATCCATACAAACTCTGTGTTTATGATAAAATTCTCGACTTATTCCGAAATGACCACCTGACAAATGAGAAGAAAAAATACATTACTGCTGATGTTGCTCGATTTGGTTCAGATAAAGCGGTAATAGGAGTTTGGGAAGATTGGGAATTGATAGAGGTTTATGAGTTTGAAATCAGTAAAACAACTGAGATTCAAACCTGTATAAAGTCTTTACAGAAAAAACACTCAATTCCGAAAGACCAATGTATTGCAGATGCGGACGGTGTAGGTGGTGGTGTAGTGGATAATCTCGACATAATCGGATTTAACAATGGTGGAAGACCATTTGATGAAGATTTAGGCGACAAAGAAAATACACCAAAATACAAAAACGCTCAAACTCAATTGTTGGTGTATTTGGCAGAAAAAATAATCAATAAAAATAAGATGTTTATTTCCGTCGAACTTTCAGAAGAACAGAAAGAAAGATTAAAAGAGGAATTAGATACGATTGAGCAAGACCCGAATTATGATGTAATCACTTTGGTAAACAAAGCCACTATAAAGGAAAATTTAGGGCGTTCACCTGATTACAGAGATATGATTTTAATGAGGGGGTATTTTGATTTTAATAAACCAGTAAGGAATAACTTACAAAGCATAGCATCATTTATTTAAAAAAAAGTAAGCAATGAGCGATATAGCAAAACTAATAGAAGACTATAAAAAAGGCGTTCAACTTCCCGAAGTAGAGAAATTCAACAATCAGTATAATGTTGAAAAACACGCTATTTTTACAGACTTGGTAAAGTATCCTGATAGAAAAATTATCAGTGATTATATTGACGAATCCGGACAAAAGAAATCAGAAACAAAAACCGTTGCGCTCAACCGGATAGGTCTTCCTTATCAGAAGAAAATCGTAAATATTGCGACTACCTTTTTTTGTGGAAAACCGATAAAATATACCAATAACATAGAAGAAGATGAAATGTATAAATCATTCCTGAAAGTTATTGAAAAGAATAAAATGGATTTCATTGATAGGGAAATTCTTAATTCAGTTGGTAGATTTACAGAGGTTGCAGAACTTTGGTATCATACAGAAGAACCTAATGAATCATACGATTTTAAATCTCAATTCCGATTAAAAGTAAAAGTCCTCACGCCTGGTATTTACAAACTATATCCAAAATTTGACGAAAACGACAATCTCATTTCATTCAGCCGTGAGTTTAAAGTAGGAGAGAAGACTATTTTCGAGGTCTATACTGATGCGGAAATTATCAGATATGAGAATGAAAAAGAATGGGTAGAGGTTGATAAAAAAGCAAATCCAATCGAAAAAATTCCTATCATTTACCGAAAGCAAAATGATGTTGAATGGGCGGATGTTCAGAGTGCAATAGAACGGCTTGAACAAATCTACTCCAACACGGCAGAAAGTAACGACAGATTTGCCTTTCCAATTCTCGCACTTCACGGCAAAGTTTCAGGACAATTAAGTAATGATAAATCGGGGCGCGTTCTCCAAATGGAAGGAGAAAACGCCAGAGCTGAGTTTGTAACACAGATAAGTGCTAACGAAAGTCTTTCCAATGAAATTGACAGATTAGAGCGAGATGTTCACGATTTCACTTCAACACCGAATATTTCATTTGACAATATGAAAGGATTGGGAAATATGTTAGCCGGAAGTTCTGCCGAGTTTCTGTTCTTATCCGCTCATTTGAAAGTTTACGATAAATTATCAATACACATTCCGGCATATCAGCGTAGAGCAAGTGTTATAAAGGCATATTTGCAAATGTTCAATAGTAAGTTACGAAATTCAGAATTAGATGTAGAACCAGTTGTAACACCGTTTATTATTAACAATGATGCAGAGTTTATTCGATTCCTAATGGAAGCCAACGGAGGAAAACCCGTTTATTCCCTAAGATATTCAATGCAGAAAGCAGGGGTAAAAGACCCCGATGGAATGATACAGGAAATGAAAGAGGAAGAAGCCGGAACGCTTAATGAAGCATTTAACTAATGAATTTCGATGAGATACACGTTAGGAACTCGCTGAAATACTCCAAAGAATTGGATAAGTTGTATGATGAATTTATCCAAAAGCATATTAATACTTTCAGAAAAGCCAACCCGAAAGAACGGGCGATTAATCAAATGCTGTATCGTGCAAATGTTTCCTTTCAGTACAAAAAGAATTTTACAGAGTATCAAAACAAAGTTCTGAAACTCATAAACAAGGGAATTGAGAAAGAATGGAATTTAGCTTATGATAAATACCAATACGATGTAGCGAATGATAAAGAACTCTCTGAATTTCTAAACCGTAAAATAAAAGGAAAAACCACCAAAGACCGGGCAAAAAATATTGTTTCAGAATCTAAAGGAGATTTTGAGAAAGCGGTATCCGATTTTCTTAAAAAAGGTGGTTCTATTAATGATTTGGAAAGTATAAAAAAGGAACTTAAAAATTCCTCATCAAAGAAACAAGCCCGAAGATTGGTATTGAACGAAACCAATATTGCATACAAAGAAAACGAGCGACTTTTATTTACCGAAAACCCCGATGTTACAGGAATAGATATATGCCTATCCCCATATCATAAAGTATATGATATTTGCGATGAACTGGCAGGAAGATACCCGAAAGACTTTCATTATACCCATTGGCATATCGGCTGTATGTGCCGTGTTCGCCCTGTATTTAAAACCGAAATAAAAGATGTTCCCGAAAACTTTAAAAAATGGGTAAGCGAAAATGCTGAAAAAATACAAGGTTGGAAAAATAAACCTGATTGGATTACTGAGAATGAAAAATACACTAATTTAAGTCAGGAATTAGACCTTATTTCTCTAATGAACAAGGCAAAAGATTCTCAGTTAGAGGTTGAGGATATGTTACAAGTCCTCAATAATAAATATGGCGGTTATTCCACGCCTATTAATTTCAAGAGTAGAGAATCTACTTTAAGAAAAGTTAATTCAGAATTGGACGGTGATGTTTGGGCGGTAAAAGATGCTGTGAGAGCAACAGTTGTCATTCCGATAAAAAATCATAAAAATATAGTCGATAATTTAGAAAAAAGTGGTATATTTGAAAGAGTGAAATTTCAAACACCTGAAAAATTCTCTGGTTATCGTGGTATTATTACCAATTTCAAAACCTCAACAGGCATTTCTGCCGAGATACAATTCAATACCGATAAAATGATTTATGCTAAAGAAAAGCCGAAAAATGCGATTCGGATAATAGGGCTGAAACGGTGGAATGAAATTAAAATAGAAACTGGTTTACAAGGTGGATTGGGACATGAATTTTATGAAAAAATGAGGGTTCTTGACAAACAAGACCCTAAAAGATTGGAATTTGAAAAACAATCTATTGAATATTATAAACATTTTATCAGATGAGTAATTTAAGTGCAATTCAGAAAGAATTATCAAACGGTAAAAATGTATATCTGTTTGATGATTTTGAACAGGCGGTATTTAGATTAGTTCCTACAAAGGATAAAACAATAGCATTTGCTAAGTTTAAGGGTAAGAAAGAATACCAATTAGACCAAAGCACTCAATTAGTTTATGATGCAGAAATGGGGGGCGAAATAGTTTCCAAAGAGTTTTACGATAAATTTTAATATGTTAGAAAAAGCCATAAGAATAGCAACAAAAGCACACGAGGGGCAAAAAGATAAAGCCGGACAACCGTATATTTTACATCTGATTAGGGTAATGATGAAAGGCAGAACCGTAGAAGAACAGATTTGCGGAGTTTTGCACGATTTAATCGAAGATACGGACTGGACGGCAGACGATTTGCGAAAAGAGGGTTTTTCTGAAAGTGTTATTGATACAATTTTGTCCGTTACCAAAAAAAACGGAGAATCCTATGATAATTTTATTGATAGGGTAATGAAGAATAAAATCGCAATACAAGTAAAAATAAACGATTTGGAAGATAATATGGATATTCGCAGACTTCCTAAAATAACTCCGAAAGATGTAGAAAGGTTGAATAAATATATTTCCGCTTATAATATACTACGTCAGTACAAAAAAATTTCTTAATCACTATTCAGAGCGGTTTCTTTAATGAAAATAAGCAAAAATGCATTTTAATGATTTCTATATTATTTTTGTGGCATTAACTTAAAAAATAAAAAGAAATGTATTTATCAAAAGAAGAAACAGAGGAAACTATTAAATTAATCGTACACAACAATTATTTTTCAACACCCATAAAAGACGAAAACGACAATGTTAAAATAGTATGGGAAGACAAAACAATTCATCTAATACGAAAGGAAATTCAAAGGTACATTCTTATGGTGGAAAAAGATGAAAAAAAATTTTATGCACACCAAGAATATTCTGATTTTAGTGAATTAATTATTTACATAAGTTCACACTATCCGGAATTAGAATTATAGTTTAAAAGCCACTATAATTAGTGGCATTTTTTCATTTCTCAAACTCTTTCAGAAACTTATCGGCTTCTGCTTTGGTCTTTGGCAAAACTGCCAATTCTACTTTTTTACCGTCTTTGTGGTAATACTGTTCTTTACCCTCGTTTGTGTAGGAAAATCCTTTTTGCATAAGGTATTCTCCGAAATTAAAATTGCTCATTGTTTTTATTGGTTTAAAAATTCATTAATTTCAAAATCTATCTCGTCTGATTTTACGGTTTTAATCCCCTTCATAAAGTCTTCTAAACTACTATCAACCCATTCCCAAACTGCATTATTGTAAAATCTCGGCTTTTTTGCTCCTATGGATTTTCGATAGTTATACCCACCGACTATTAAATTTTCAGGCAAAATCTTATTAGTAATCAACTTGTAAATTTCTCTTACAGGTTTTTGAACTATTAAGGAAAACTCCTCAATACTGAAAGTCGGGTAATTATTTGCGTGGATAATTTTAGCAAGGTCCACCACTTCCCGAACCCAAATATTACCTGTTTTCTTTTGAAAAATATCATTCATAACCGAAAAACGTGTTTTTAAAGTAAAACTTTAAGTAAGTAATGCAAATATACTATTTATCAAATTAATATATGAATATTTTTGGCATTAATTATTAACAATTAAAAAATGCTTGAACAAATTCTAAAAGAACTTAAAACCAAATACAAAAATTTGGGGTTAAGCGACACAATTTTGAAAGTAGTAGCGGAAAAACTTGCTATCACGGTCAAAGAGGAAAATGAGATTGAAACTGCTGTTGCAGGGGTGGAAAGCGAATTAAAGAATTATCAGTCATTCGCAGACCAAAACAGAACGCTTCAAAAGGAGATTGCGGATTTAAAGAAAGGGAATGAAAATCCACCTAAAAAGGAAGATGAACCCGAAAATCCACCAGCACCACCTAAAGAATCGGGTGATGTTCCGGAATGGGCAAAATCATTTACAGAAAGTATTAAAGCAATTTCTGAAAGTGTAGAAACCCTAAAATCCGAAAAAACAAACCAAAGTAACGCAGAAAAACTTGTTTCCAAATTCAAAGAATTGGGCGTAAACGAAAACTTCTACAATCTTCAAATTCAGGGTAAAACCTTTACGAATGATGAGGAAATTGAAGCATTTGCCAATACCGTAAAGGAAGCGGAAGATGCTTATCTACAAGCGACAAACAATAAACGCCTTGCAGATACCACAAATCCACCATTTGGAAAACAACCAGTAGAGGGGGAGGTTTCAGCCGATGTTCAAGATTACATCAAAACAAAATTCAACAAAAATGAAGAACATTAATTCAGATTTCACAAAAGGAAGTCAAATAGTGGTCTATGACCAGATTGATGCTACTTATCCGGGCGGTGTACATGTTGATAAAACTCTTGCAAGTACAAGATTCGCCACTGATAAAGTTATTCCGGCAGGAACGGTACTCGTACCGCACACCAACGGAACATTCAAGGTTGTAAATGCTGCTTTGTCAGAAGCAAACGTAGCAGGAGCAATAGGATTGACAGAACACGATGTTATTATCGATGATTACCCATTAGTTGCTGTTGTTATGGCGGGAACTGTGAGAACTGATGCTTTGCCTGATAGAGAAAAAGCAGGTATCGCAGAACTCAAAAAGGTACTTCCAAGATTGACATTCCTTTAATTTTTAACTATTTAAAAAGTAATTATCAGCAATGAATATTAACGCAAATACCATAATTCCTGAATTTTCACAGGCAAATATGGCCGCAATTGTTCAGGCGTATCCGCTTGGGGAGTTGTATTATAGAAATTACTTTCCTTTAACTTTCAATCCGACTCTAACATTCGGAAATCTTGAAAGTTCAGGAAGCGCAAAAGTAATGGCGGACATCGTGGCTATCGGTTCTAAAGCACCGAGAAAAGGGCGAGAGTTCGTTGAAGCAATCAAAGGGGAAATTCCAAAAGTGGAAATCGCCAGAGATATGAACGAAAAAGACTTGTTGAATCTACAACAGTTAAGACAGGCGGTGGCTTTGTATCCTCAAAACGCTGGAATCAAAAATCAGTTAATTGATAGAATTTACGAAGACCAACCTTTCTGTATTGACGGTGTTAATGCAAGAATGGAATGGATAGCGAAACAACTCGTATCTACCGGAAAATTCAAAACAACCGTAACAAACAATAGCGGTGGTGTAGCAAACGTGGAAATCAATTTCGGTGTTGCTTCTGTAAATGCCGCTAAAGATTGGTTTGCTGATGCAACGGCTGACCCAGTAGCTGAAATTCAAGCAATTCAAGATACAGCAAGAGGAAACGGTTACAGATATGCAGCGATTACACTCGAAAGAGATACGCTAAATAAAATCCTTAACAACCCAAATACAAAGGCGTTTGTTTTGGGAGTTCCGTTGAACTCATCTTCTGTATTGCCGAACGTAAGCATTGAGCAGTTAAACCTTATGCTTATCGGAAAGGGATTACCTGAAATCAGACTTTGGGAATCTTTCGTAAGTGCTGAAACCAAAGCAGGGACAAAGTCTGCCGTAAACGGTTGGGAGCAAGGAAACGTATTGTTTTCTGTTGATTCAACATTGGGAGCGACACAATACACCACGACAACGGAATTTAACACAAATTTCCCTGAAGTGATGTCGCAATCCATCAAGGACAGTTTCATTTTAGTAAAAACATTCGGACACCAAGATCCGATTATGATTTCCACCAAAGCGACTGCCTTTGCAATGCCTGTGCTGAACAACGTGAAGAAAAACAAAATTCTTAAAACGAAGTTGGCGTAAAATGACTGTCGGGGGTTACATAAAATCAAAATATGACAGCTGGAATTTAACCTATTCCGATGATGTCGTAGGTTTAGAATTAGCGGTGGTGGATATTGATTCTTCGGAAGAAATGACCCCCGAAATTAATTTAGACAATTTTTACTATCGTGTAATCCCTGATATTCTGCTTAATCCATCAAGTGTTTCAGAGGGTGGGTATTCAGTTTCCTTTGATAAAGTTGCTATTGAAAAATACTATTCTTTAGTAGCCAAAAGATTAGGAAAACCCGATTTATTGGCTTCAAATGCGATAACCGATATAACCAATCAATGGTAAAATGCAATACGACTACACCTTAAAAATCCTAAAAAAAAACGAGGGGGAATTTGACGAAAATACTTCTTCGTGGATTGTGGGATTAGAGGAATGGATTGATATTTCAAAATGTCGGGATGAGCCTAACGGAAGCGGTGCTAAAATAACCACAACAGACGGACAAGTTTACTCTTTCGGTTCTATGATTTACCTGCCAAAAGGTACAGACGGAATAAAATCCGGCGACAGAATCAAGGTAGAAGATAAAGGCGGAAATATAAGAATAGAAGCCGATGTAGTAAGGTTTTCAAAAGACCACTTTCATTCAAGGATATGGGTATAAAGTTACTTACCACCCGAAAGCAGATTGAGGGCAAAATAACCAAAGCACTGCAAAGAAAAGAGGAAAAGTATATTCAAAAACTTACCGAAGCAGGGAATATTTTGGTAACAGAAGCTATAAGAAGCGGAGATTACCAAGACCAAACAGGAAGATTAAGGCGTTCAATCGGTTTTGTGGTAATGAAAGACGGCGTATTAGTATCAGAATATTTTCAAGGCGGAGCAACAGCGTATGAAGCCAAAGAAAAAGCGATAAACGGAGCAAATCAGCATCAAGGAATTGTTCTCGCTGTAATTGCCGGAGAAAATTACGCTTCTTATGTGGAAAGTAAGGGATATAATGTATTAACAACAGCTCGGCAGATTGCGAGTAAGTTAATTCCAAAAGTATTGAAATGAAAACAGTATTTGACGGCAAACAATGGATTTTAGAAGTTCTCACGCAGGGGAATGTAAAATCTATTGTAAATGGTGGAATTTACAAAGACAGAAGACCATCAGGAAGCACCAAAGAAGATATTGTAATCAATGATATAGCAATGGACTATTCTTATCTGCAAGACGGAGTTTTCAATGTGAATATCTATGTTCCTAATCTTTCAATTCCGATAAACGGACAAACGCAATACCAACCGAACCACACTAGAATAAAAACTATTGCAGAAGCGGTTTATCCGATACTCCACCAGGTTTACACGGACAAATTCAATCTGACAATCGTAAGCCACAAAAGTTTCGAGGAAGAAGCAGAAAAAGCAACATACATCAATTTTAGAATCAATTTAAAAGCATTTAACAATTAAAAAATTATAAAAATGGGACAAATTAATAACGGTATAGAAAAAATTGAACTCGGTGCTATCGCAGTAGATGGCGGAATGGGAACTGTTTTATCATCATTAGGATTCACAGAGGAAGATTCCGCAAAAATCAATTTTGAAGACCCGGAGAAAAAAGAATACTTTGTAGAAGAGTTTGATACGGCACTTTTTGTAGCAATCAAGCAAGGAAAAAAATCATTTGAATTTACAATCTCAAATCCCGATGTAGATACGCTTGTCGCTACATTTGGTGGAACAAAAACAGGAACTGGTGCGGACACTGTATATGATGCACCTTCAGTAATGCCAACTATTGAACAATCGTTGAAAATCACACCAAAAGTGGGTATGGGATTCAAATTTCCGAGAGTTCAGGTAACAGCAAAATTTACTGATTCAATCGGTAGAAATGCCCTCTTAGGAATAGTTGTTACTTGTGAGGTTTTACAACCTACAAAGTCGGGAACTGCAATATTCTCTACTTTCCAAAAAGCATAATCATATCAATTTCTTTATATCTGAAATACCCTTCCTGTAATGGGTGGGGTATTTTTTAAAAATTAAAGTATGGAAAACGAAAAAAAGGAAGTTGATTTATTACTGAATAAAGGTTTTGAAATAGAAACTTCACTTTTTGGAAAACCTAAAATCTGGGTAACCAAAAAAGTTGTTTTAACGAGATTGATTCGATTTGCAAATGTGCAATTAAAGATGATTTTAGACGAAAAAGCACTCGAAAGTGATGATTTCAGAGATGTTTTGGCAGAGCAGTTTAAATCAGTAAAAAAGAACACTAAAAACGCTTCAACGCTCATAGCATTGAGTGTAACGAATAAAAGATGGTTAGTTCCATTTTTAGCCAAGCATTTCAGGGATAATTTGAACTCTTCTGAATTGTTGGATTTTGCTCAAAAACTGCTAAAGCAATCCGATTATCAGTCTTTTATGACCTCTATCGTATTGATGAACGGAAACCGGATAACCAAACCCGAAACGATAGAGAAAGCGGAGGGTTAAAATCCATATATGGAGTAGTAGGGCAGGTGTGCCATCATTTCGGTTGGACATTCAATTATGTGATGAATGAGATAGATTGGCGGATAATTCAAAGAATGCTGATTGATGCTCCTACCTACGATTACGACAAAAAAGACAAAAATGAGAGTGTGAAATCCACTCAATTAGATTTTAAAGAACAGACAAGCGAGGATTTACTCGGATTATTTGAAAAACACCTGAAATAATGAACCAAACAGATGATTTATTTTTTTCAGCCGCAATAGACCGGACAAAATGGAAAAAAGATGTGCAGAAAATTCTAAGTAATATACTTGGGGTTAGCGAGTTTGCGAATAAAAATCAGGTTCAGTTCATCGGTAAACAAGCCGTAAATGAACAAAAAGCAAAAATTAAAGAAATAGAAGCGGTTATCAAGGCAACACAGAAAAATCTTGATAATATGGCTCCGGGAATGGCTAAGAGCAAACTCCAATCCCATCAAAACCGAAATATAGTTGATTTAGAGGGGGAAAAGCAAGGGTTGAAAGAAATGGAAAAAGCATACGAACTATTAAATGTCTATGCAAAAGAATACCTTTCCACCACTTCAACACTTCAAACACAATTCAATAAAGCGGCTCAAGAACTTCATAATATGAAGAAAGCCGGAAAAGAAGGTACTGATGAATTTGATGCTCAAAAGAAGAAAGTAACCGAATTAGGCAGAGAGTTACAAATTGCTAAAAAAGAATCTCAAGACCTTTTAAATCCGTCTGGTTTTGCTGATTTTGTTCAGGGATTAGGAATGGTTTCAGGTGGTCTTTCTTCTGCACAGGCTGTAATGGGATTGTTTGGCGGAGAAAATGAGAATCTTAACAAAATAATGCTTAAATCTCAGGCATTACTTGCTGCATCTACAACATTACAGCAATTTCATTCCTCAATAGTTCAGAAAGGCGGTCTGATTGCAAGGGTTATGGCTGTTCAGGAAATGGCGAGAGCAAGAGCCACTGATTTAGCTGCTGCTTCCACAGGGAGAGCAACGATAGCACAAAGAGCGTTGAATCTTGTAGCAAAAGCTAACCCATATATCTTATTAGCAACCGCTTTGATTACAGTTGTGGGGGCGTTGTATTTATTTTCTACAAAAGCCAAATCAGCCGCCGATACTCAAAAAGAACTCAATAAAGCAATAAAAGAGGGAACCGCTGAAACCGCTAAAGAGATTGTCAAACTTGAATTGCTCTATAAAACAGCCACTAATGACAAATTAAGCCGTGAACAAAGATTAAAAGCCGTAAAAGATTTAAAAGCGGCTTATCCCGGTCTTTTCGCGAATATTAATGAGGAAATAATTCTAAATGGAAAAGCGGCGGCTTCATATTTAGCTGTTAAGTCAGCCATTTTGGAAGCTGCTAAAGCAAGAGCTGCAGAAAAAATTTTAGAAAAAAAAGCTGATGATTATTTTAAAGATAATGTAGATGATAAAGCTGAATTTGCTAAAATTTATCAAAGACTTCAAAAACTTAAAGAAGCTAAAAGGCAGGGTCTAAAAGTAATGAAGGTTGATTATGAAGATATTGATAACGATTATTCTGGGACGGTTAATGTTGATGAGCAAATAAAAAGATATGATGAGGTATCTAAAAAATTTCTTAAAAATATAAATAAAAAGGCTCGCGAATTTAAAAAGGAAACGGATGTTTACACTTCTACAATTATAAAAAGTAATCAGGGATTAAGCGATGCAACAACTCCACCACCACCGAAAGAAGGGACTGATGATTGGATTCGTGAAAAAATCAAAAAATTAGAAGAGGAAAAAGCAACTTACAGAAATCATTCTGCCGACTGGATAAGAGTTCAGAAACAAATAGATGCAGAAAATGAAAAACTAACCCTCAAAAAAACCAAAAAAGAAAGAAAAGACAACCGCCAAATTGAGGAAATCCTCCCGAAAGGTTCTATTGCTGAATTACAGCAGAGGGCAAGTATGTACCAAAAAGCCATTGATACAGCCGTAGATGGAGAGGTAAAACTCCGCCAACTCGATAAGTACGGAAAAGACAAAGACAAAAAAGGAAATCCATATTTCACCGGCGAAGTAGCATCTATAAAAGATGTTGCTCAAAGAAAATTTGAAATTGAGCAGGAAATTGCAAAAAAAATAAAAGAATCTTCAATAAAAACCCTGAAAGAGCAGTTTGATGATTCCCAAAAACTTTGGGAAGATTATTATTCTGCTGTTGCTTCTTTGGGAGAGGAGAAGGCAAAAGAAATTTACGGTGGGTTACTGAAAGACGATGCTTCCCAATTTGAACAACTAAAAGCAAAACAAAAAGATTTATTAGAAAAATCCACAAAAACAGAAGAAAATGGAAAACCGCTTATTACTGATGAGGAAAAACAAATTTTGCTCGAAGTAAGCAAAATTATTGACTCTCTTTTGGGTAAGCAATCAGAACTTGACAAATTTAAAGACAAGCTCAATAATGCTCTTTCGGGAAAAACCGCACTTGAGCAGTTGAAAATCATTGAGGATTATCAAAAGAAAATATCTGAGGATAAAAGCAATGAAATGGGTTTTGGCTTTATGGCTGTAACCGAAGAAAAGAAAAGAGAAATCCAGCAAAGTTGGAAAGATACTTACCAATCCATTTTAGATGAGCAGAAAACATTTCAGGAGAAATCAGATGAAATGAAGAAGCAGTGGAATGAATCAAAAGAAACTGATAATTACAAAAATGGATCTGAATCGGATAGGGCAAAAATTGACAAACACTATACCGATGAACTTTCAAAACTTTCTCTTGAAGCAATAAAAGCAAGTAAAGAATGGCAGGTGGCTTTCGGCGATATGGAATATTTCTCAAAAGATGCCCTAAATAGTATTTATACCTCATTGGTTGATTTTAAAAACAAATCTGCCAATACTCTAAAACCTGACGAAATGAGAGAGTTAGAGGAGGCAATCAGAAGGGTTCAAAAAGAAGCAAGTAGAATAGGTACGCCTAATATTACAAAAACATTTTCAATATGGCGGGAATCAGCAAAAAAAGCGGAAGAAGCTCAATTAGCATATAATAAAGCCGTATCTCAATTTGGAGCAGCATCTCAGCAGGCGAAAGAAGCAATGCAAAATCTAATTACGGCAAATAGAAATTATTCAAACACTACAAAAAAACTATTTGGAGATATTGATAATTTTAAAAAGAAACTGAATGACATTGGCGAAATTGTTTCAGGAGTAAAAGAAATTTTTGTTTCACTTGGTGGAGATATGGATTCTGCTTTTGGTGATATTCTGAATAATATTGAGCAAACGCTTGATGGATTAAATCAGTTTGCAGATGGCGCATCACAAGCATTAGAAGGTTTTGCAAGCGGAAATATATTACAAGGAATAGCAGGAACGATAAAAGGTGTTGCCGGAGCAATAAAAGCAGTGTCAAGTTGGCTGAATGGCGATGCAAAAAAAGAGCGAGAAATCAAAAGGCAGGCATCAGCATTGAAGCAACTCGAAACCGCTTACAACAATCTCGCTTATGCTGCAGAAAAAGCATTCGGAAGTCAGAAATATGCAGGACAAAAGGATTTGATTAAAAATTTGGAGCAGCAAAAAATCGCTCTCCAAAATATGATTAATTCGGAGAAAGGGAAAAAAGATTCAGATCAGGGCAAGATAGATGATTGGAACGCTCAAATTCAGGCGATAAACCAATCAATAGACCAGATAAAAATCAAAGTAGTAGAAGATATTTTACAGACTTCTTTAGTAGATGCTGCAGCAAAAGTAGGTGATGCCTTAGTAGATGCTTTCGGGCGTGGTGAAGATTCGGTAAAAGCACTTGATAATGCTGCTAAAGATATGATTAAAAACTTGCTGAAAAATCAACTGAATCTGATGTTGCAAAATAAGATGAAGCCGATTTTAGATGAATTATTTAGAGCAACAGGTTTTAAAGAGGACGGTACAGGAACTTTTACGGGTCTTACCCCTGAACAAATTGCAGCGTTTAAAGCACAGGTACAGGCGGCAGGGCAGAGCATGCAGAGTTTTCTTGAACAGTATGGAGATATTTTCGGCGACCTTAACGGAAATGCAAATTCTCTTGAGGGAGCGATAAAAGGAGTTACCGAAGAAACAGCGGGTATCATTGCGGGACAAATGAACGCTATCAGGATAAATCAAGGTGAAAGTTTAAAAAATCAAAGAGCGGGAATTGAAATAATCCGCCAACATCTTTTGCAATTATCAAAAATCGAAGAAAATACTCGTCCAACAAAAGCTGTTTATGATGAGATTTATGACTTAAATCGAAGATTGAAAGCAAAAGGTTTTTAACAATCAAAATTTTATAAAAATGGACACAAAACCAATTATAACATCGGCAAAAAATAAAGGACTTTGCAAAGAATATGTATCAGATTTTCAAAAAGACGGAAGTTTGAAAAATCTGTGTGCAAAATATTTTGAAGGTTCAGACTGGACGATGAAAAAAGATTTCCCATCGATGCAAATGTTGAGAGCGTTTAAAGGAGAATCTGAAGAATTTGGACTTCACACAGATTACAAAGGCGATGATTTCAACGTAAACAGTATTCACAAGCAAATGGCTTTTTTCGGTGATTCCGAAGCGAAAATCAATGTTTCAGGATTTTCTGTTTTTGAAATTTACATTCGTCATAATTCTAAAATCAATATAAATGCAAAAGGGAATGCGCGCTTGATTATTTGTCTTTTAGATAATACAACTGTGAAGGTGAACTGTGCCGATGAATCTAACGCTGTAATCTACCAATACGGAAAATCTTCAAACTTCAATATTACCGGAGCGGTAGATGTCAAAGAAAGAACCTTTGAAAAGTAAAATAAAATGAGCGATGTAAGATATTCCATAAACGGCAAATATTTCCAGGATTACGGAGTAGGAGTTTCTGCTTCTCTTGGTATTGCTGATACCCTGAAAAGAAAACCAGTCAATAAATACGATTGGTCAGAATATCATGGTCTTTCATTGGATTTGAGTAAACCTAAATTTCAAGAAAGAGGAATTGAATTACTATGCTTTATTGTCGGAGATAACTGGCAGGATTTGTTTGATAAATTCAACACGATGATTCGTGATGAATTTTCAAAATCAGGAACTCAAAGATTATTGATTGAGCCATTTGGACACAAAGCAATGCCCTACGAAGTTTTTATGATGGAAGAAGTGAAGGTGAGCAAGGTCTTTAAAGACTGTCAAATGGTTGCTGTTTTTTCTCTGAACATGATTGAACCAAATCCGATTAAAAAAATTTACAAAACCGATGCGACTGATAACTATTTCTTATTCCAGACTGCAACATGGGCGACTGTGTTTTGGGGAGATTCATTAGAAAATGTTCGAGGAAATGTAGATATAAACAGAAATTATTCACTCGCTCCTGAAAAAGATAGAGTAAAAGTTGATTACAAAATTTGGGGTATATTTCATAAAATGGAGGTGTTTACGCCCAACGTATATCATTTTTTCACAAAAGCTAAATTTCCAACACCGGGAATAAAAACAATGTATCTAGTTGGAAAACATCCTGACAAAACCTACACTATTCTTGACGAAGTTTCGGTGACAGTGGGCGTTGGTTTTTCAAGCTTTGATATTGCATTTGCTTGCACTCCGACAGATTATGAGCGATTCTTCCTTAAAATGAGTGAGGAGTGCGAAATGAAAGATACTTCAGTTTACACTACTGATTGGGTTCCAACTGCAACGGATGGATATATTGTGATAGCCGGTAATATCAGTGAATTTAGTCCTGTAATAACAAACGCAACGCTTATATGGGAGAAATTGTAATTTATCAAAAAGATGGCTTTATTGAGCTTAATGCGCCTTTCCCAAAAACGGTTGTAACAAAATCAGTTTTAAAACGCGACCTTACTACAACTGACGAGGTGAATATTATATTTGAAAGCAATCTACCAATAGACTTATATGTTGATGATTACATCATATTTGAAGGTAGGATTTATAGATTAAATTTTGCTCCCAAATTTGCTAAAAACAGTAACTCTTCCTACAATTATGATTTAACCTTTGAAGGGGTTTCTTCCCAATTAAAGAAAAAAATCTATTTCAATTTCGATGGATTGAATCAGACAACTCCTGAATTCCCATTAACTGGACAGATTGAAACCTTTTTAGCGTGCTTAATTAATAATGCTAATCTCATTAATGGATTCACTTTCCGATTGGGTGTTTTCCCTCAAAATACAGATGTTAAAACCATTTCTTTCAGTAATGAAAATTGTTATGATGCATTACAACAAATCTGTGAGGAATATTCAACTGAGTATGAAATAACAGAAACTAATGGAAATGCAACGATTAATATTAAACAACGAGGTAGCGTTACACCACTTACATTCGAGTATGGAAAAGGAGACGGATTATATTTATTGAAAAGAGATAATATAAATCCTCAAAATATAATAACAAAGCTTTATGCTTATGGTTCTACGGAAAATATTCCATCGAATTACAGAAATTATAGTCAGAGATTAAAATTGCCCGGTAGCGAATTTCTTCAAGATAATGATAAAGTGAAAGCGATGGGCTTAATTGAAGGAGTTAAAATTTATGATGACATAAAACCTACTTTTACCGCAATTATTGGCACTGTAAACACGTTAGCAAATTCTCAACAATCATTTGTAATCACCAATATTGATTTTGATTTAAACGCTAAAGATGGTAATGGCAATACACTTTATCTTATCGCAGGAACACCTGCAAAAATACACGTCAATAAAGGTAATTTAGCCGGTTATGAGTTCGAGGTTACAAAATATGACCATGTTACAAAAACGCTTACAATAAAGCAATTTGCTGATGATAGGGGGCAAAAATTCCCAGATCCTGAAACTATATTTACGTTTGCAACAGGCGATGAATTTGTATTTCTTGATATTGTAATGCCACCATCCTATATCATCGCTGCTGAAAATAAGCTTTTGGAAGCAGCAAAATTAGATTACGAAAAATTTTCACAGAATAATGTCCAATATACATTAGATATAGATCCAATGTATTTTAAAAATTTAGGAGAGGAAACAGATGTATTTTTAAATATTGGCGACACTATTACGGTAAAAGATTTCCCTTTAAATATAAATCTAAGTTCTCGAATTACAAGTTTAACAAGAGATCTTATAAATCCATATCAATATACTGTAGAAATAGCAGATGGATATGAAAAGAATCTTATGAAACAAATTTTATCCTCAATAAAAAATACAGCAAGCAGCATTAAAACACTCACTCACCAATCCACAAATAACACAACCAACATCAATAATACAATTGGATCATTCAGTTTTACTTATAGTCAGACTTCTCCGCGAATGGAATGGATAATTCCACATAATATGAAGAAATACCCTTCAGTTACTGTGATGGATATATCCAAAACTATCATTGTTGGAGAAGTCATTTATCTAAATGTAAATACAGTTAAAATAATTTTTTCTAAACCAATAGCCGGAAAAGCTTACTTAAATTAATAAATATGGCAACACAAGCAACTATCAATATTTATGATGCAAATACAATTCCTAGAACTGTGTTTGCCGATGAAGATTTATTGATTATTAATGAATTAAACTTTGCAACCATCATAGTCCAAGCAGATATTACAATAACAGTTCCAGATGAATTAAATCCCGATTTTCAAGTTGCTATCATTCAACAAACTGGCACCTCGGTGTTCAGTGGAAAATTCATTCTAAATGGGGATAAAGTTAATCTTACAGCAGGCAGAAGTGCTGTGCTTATAAAGATGAATGGGGGAGATAATAACATTCTAAAAGGTGAATTATCATGATTCCAGGAATAGATTCAACATTAATGCTTTCTAGTCCTGCGCCTCCTGATCCGGAAACGCATCCATCTATCACATTAGTTTGGTCAGATAATAATGCAACTGAGGATAGAACTTGTAATAGTTCAAGTTGCCCATTTACTATAAAAGCAACCATATCAAACCCGTTAGGAGTTACTGTTACAAGTAAAATTCAATGTAGTGTTGGTGGTTCTGAGTGGGTTGATGTATCGAACTTGCTTACATATAGTGATGAAATTACAGATGAAACAAAAAACTATAGAGCAGTCGTTTCGACTAGTAATGCTTCATATTATTCAAATATTTTAAAGTATGAAAAGGAAAGCGTGCCGCAAAATATTACTGCAAAAAATGTAGTGAGTAACAATGGGCAAACAGCATTCGATTTAGTTGTGGAGGGAACTACGTTTTACGGCTATATTATACTTTCGGGAACAAGAGACTATAATATAAAAAATGTACTTATCACTCATTATTATAATGGAAATTCAAAAGAATTTACAGTTCCAAACAGTACCCCATTTGGAACAAAAGCATATTCAACGGCTACCTTGGTTACTATTCCAGTGGGTACATACAGTTGCCAATTAAATATATTCGGTTATCCAATATTAGTAGATACACACCCTTCGTCTGCTACTTGTGAAATAATCTTCAGTCCAACGGCAAATCATGAGGATGGAATATTAGGTTTAGAAGCTTATCGATTGATTGAAATTGATTAAAGAAAAAAATGGGAATAAAATATGGAAATAATATTGACTTAGGACAAAATCAGATGTTAAATGCGGCACTTGAGAATTCCCCTACGCACCTATTGAAACCTGTATTAGGTCAAGCGTACTATAATACTGAATTGCAAACCGTATTTATCTGTATTGATGCAGTTGGTCAGGTTTGGCTAGATTTGGGAGATAGCGGTGCTGAATTTCCGGAAGGTGTTAATGGACAAATATTAGAAAATGATTCTACATTTCCGAAAGGTGTAAAATGGTCTGATCGTTTGACTGATGCTGAAATTGAAATTGATGCTGAAATTGTTAATCGTGCAATTGCTGATAATGCATTACAAGAGCAGATAACTACCAATGCAAATAGCATCACAACAAAACTAGATAAGCCAACTTCTTTAGAGAGAAATACCGATTTTGTGGTTTTAGGTGATTCTACGACTATACCGAAAAGAAATTTTACAAGAACTGAACAAGTTGAAGTTGCGGGAACTGTTACAGCTCAAGAATCGTGGAAAGGAAAATTGATAATAGTAACATCAAACTGTACGATTACAATACCATCTACACTATCTGATTTTTGGGGCTGCGAAATATTAACCTTTGCAGGCGCTACACTTAATTGGGCAATAACTTCACCGCATACTTGGCTATTTGGCACACCTTCAAGTGTTGGCGAAAAATCTATTTTGACGATTGCTAAACGCGGTTCTACTAATTCAATAATACTTTTAATGTAATGGGATATAGAAGAATGGTTTTTGGCAGAACAAAAGTGTTAACATTTGAAGCGGTTTTCGATACTACGAAGACTAGCACTGGAAGTTCAGCGAGCAATCAAATTAGACTGCCATTTTACAATGCTTATTTTCAGCCGTTTACAATAAAATGGGGGGATGGTACTAGTGAATTTGTTTCCGCAGCTTCCTCGACGATTACCCATACCTATTCTGTTGCGGGAGTTTATACAATAAATATTATTGGTAAAAGTTTTGACATCCGATTTGTAAATACTGGTGATCGCTTAAAATTGTTGGAAATTAAAAATTGGGGAGGAATTGTTTTGGTGGGTAATGTTTTTGAAGGATGCGCTAATTTAATCTTAACTAATGTAGTAGGGTTGCCAAATCTTAACAACTCAACACATCAAAATTTATTTACAGGTTGTAGTTCTCTCACTCAAATCAATGGGTTAAATAATTGGGATTCTACCAAATTTAAGAATATTTCTAACATGTTTCAAAACTGCGTTAGCTTCAATCAGCCATTGAATTTTAATACGGTTAATGTAACCACTATGGCATCGATGCTTTCTGGCTGTACAAATTTCAATCAGCCATTGAATTTTAATACGGTTAATGTAACCACTATGGCATCGATGC
>CAZHFE010000018.1:34540-35042 GCA_964532055.1 uncultured Kaistella sp.
ACAAATTTCAATCAGCCATTGAATTTTAATACGGTTAATGTAACCACTATGGCATTAATGTTTTATGGCTGTACAAATTTCAATCAGCCATTGAATTTTAATACAAGCGCAGTTGCCGCATTTAATCAAATGTTCCACAATTGCTCAAATTTCAATCAATCTTTATCAACATTTAATGTAGAAAATGGATTAGCACTTAATTCAATGCTTCTAAATGCTACTGCCTTTAATCAAGATGTTTCGCACTTTGAATTTAATAAGAATGCTATTATGTTTGGTTTCCTCAATGGGAAGGCATCTGCAAATTATTCAGCAACTTACTATAGCGCATTATTAAATAAAATGCAGGCGAGATTTGTTGGTACAGGAAGAACCCAAACAAATAAAACATTTGATGCAGGAAGCATAAAAAGAGATGCAAGTGGAACATCTGCTAGAGCGGCACTTGTTGCAGACGGTTGGATAATAACTGACGGCGGTTTGTAATTAGATTTAAAAATTA
>CAZHFE010000019.1:0-33714 GCA_964532055.1 uncultured Kaistella sp.
GAAGTGTGATGTTTTGCGTGATGGGTATTGTTTTTTTCTAATACTTTTTCCATAATTCAGAAAATGTCAATATTTTAGGGTTGTAAATTTACTTAAAATTAAATAATTAGAATATTGATTTGTTGTTAAAGTTTAATGTGCTTCCAACCAATTATCACCCGTTCCTACTTCTACCAGCAAAGGAATTTTGGTGTCAAATGCAGATTCCATTTCGGTTTTGATTAATTTTTTGGCAGTTTCTATTTCATCAATTGGTGCTTCGAAAACCAATTCGTCATGTACCTGCAAAAGCATTTTGGTTTTTAAATTCTTTTCTGTGAGTTCTTGGTCAATTTTAATCATTGCTAGTTTTATGACATCGGCTGCACTCCCTTGAATTGGCGCATTTACAGCATTTCTTTCGGCATGAGCTTTCACTACAAAATTGGCTGAATTGATGTCTTTCAAATGGCGTTTTCTTTTCAGAATCGTTTCCACATAACCTAAATCCTGCGCTTTTTTAACCTGTTCTGTCATGTATTTTTTCAGTTGAGGATAGGTTTCAAAATAATTTTCAATCATTTGTTTTGCTTCGGTTCGCGATAATCCCGTTTGTTCAGCCAAACCAAAAGCACCTTGTCCGTAAATAATTCCGAAATTCACGGTTTTTGCCTGTGAACGCTGAGTTTTGGTAACTTCTTCCAAAGGAACATTAAACAATTTTGAAGCCGTAGAAGCATGAATATCTTCACCTTTTTGAAATGCCATAATCATGTTTTCTTCGCGAGAAATTTCAGCAATCAGGCGAAGTTCAATCTGGGAATAATCGGCTGAAATAATTTTATTTCCTTTGTCGGCTTTGAATGCGCCGCGAATTTGCTGACCGCGAAGTGTGCGAATCGGAATGTTTTGCAGATTCGGATTCACACTTGCCAATCTTCCTGTTGCAGCGGTAGTTTGCGAAAAATCGGTATGAACTCTGTTGTCGGTTTTTTCAATCTGATTCGGCAATGCATCAACATAAGTAGATTTCAGTTTTTGGTAGGTTCTGTATTCTAAAATGTATTTGATGATATCGTGCTTTGAAACCAATTTCTGCAAAATATCTTCGGAGGTAGCGTATTGTCCGGTTTTTGTTTTTTTCGCTTTCGGGTCGAGTTTCATTTTTTCAAATAAAATTTCGCCCAATTGTTTCGGCGAATTCATATTAAATTCTTCACCGGAAAGTTCGAATATTTTTTTCTCAAGCTCTTTCAAATCGTTTTCCAAATCTTTACTTTCCTGTTTGAGCCAGTTTTTGTCCAAAGAAATTCCGTTTAATTCCATTTTTGCCAAAACTTTCATCAACGGCATTTCTACTTTATAGAACAAATCTTCCAGGTTTTCTTTTTTGAGCTGCGGTGCAAAAAGTTCATACAACTGCCACGTTACATCTGCATCTTCTGCAGCATATCTCGTTTGCTCCTCCAAAGAAACAGAGCGAAGTGTTTTTTGATTTTTTCCTTTTCCGATGAGTGTTTCAAGAGGAATCGGTTTATAACCCAAATACATTTCAGCGAGATAATCCATACCGTGTCTTCCGTCGGGATTCAGCAGATAATGTGCAATCATGGTATCAAACATTGCTCCTTCTACCGTGATTCCGTACTGTTTCAGGATTTTATAATCGAATTTCAGATTATGGGCAATTTTCACTATTTCTTTTTTCTCAAAAAACGGACGGAAAATTTCCAGCGTTTCCAAAACTTCTTCACGATTTTCAGAAAACGGAATATAATATGCCAAACCTTTTTTGTAAGAAAAACTCATTCCGACAAGTTCAGCTTCCAATTCGTTTAAAGAGGTCGTTTCCGTATCGAAGCAAACTGCTTTTTGGCTCATTAAATTTTCTGCCAGAATTTTCTGCGCTTTCGCCGAATCAATGTACTGATAAAGGTGGTCGTTGTTTTCAATCGTTGCTTTTGTAGTGGTTTGCTGTTCTAATTCTTCGTAAGTGGCGAATAAATCGAGTTGAACAGCATTTTGGCTGGAAGATGTAACATGGGAGCTGGAAGTTTTTTCTTCCGTCTTCTGACTTCCATCTTCCTGCTTGAATGCTCTGTACAAATTTTCATACAACCTCCTGAATTCAATTTCATCGAAAACTTCTTTTACTTTTTCAAAATCGGGAGTTTCCAAATCATATTGATCCTGATGAAATTCTATGGGTGCATCGCAAATTATCGTGGCTAATTTTTTGGAAAGGATTCCGCGTTCTGCTGAGTTTTCTACCTTTTCACGAAGTTTCCCTGTAATTTGAGCAGTATTTTCCAAAAGATTTTCGATACTGCCGAATTCTTTCAGAAACTTCTTTGCTGTTTTTTCTCCGACACCTTCCAAACCGGGAATATTATCTACCGCATCTCCCATCATCGCAAGAAAATCAATTACCTGTTTCGGGTCTTCAATTTCATATTTCTGTTGTACTTCTTTTACGCCCAAAATTTCAAATTCCGCACCTTTTAAACCGGGTTTATAAATCTTTATTTTATCGGTAACCAACTGTGCAAAATCTTTGTCGGGTGTTACCATATAAGTAAGGTAATTTTCCTTTTCCGCTTTACAGGCAATCGTTCCTATCACGTCATCTGCTTCGTAACCTTCAACTCCCAAAACCGGAATGTGCATCGCTTCTAAAATCCTGTGAATATACGGAACGGCAATTTTTATTGCTTCGGGTGTTTCGCTTCTGTTGGCTTTGTATTCGGCAAAATCTGCTGTTCTTACATTCTCTTTTCCCACATCGAAAACGACTGCCAAATGAGATGGTTTTTCCCGGCGAATCAGTTCTATCAAAGAATTGGTAAATCCAAAAATGGCGGAAGTATCAATTCCGGTGCTTGTTAATCTGGGATTTCGGATTAAAGCATAATATCCGCGGAAAATCATTGCATACGCATCAATGAGAAAAAGGCGCTTGTCGTTTTGGTCGTGTGTCATGAAACAAAGATAATATTTTTGGGCAGATTTTGCTGAGATTATTGATGTAGATTAGACAATTCTATTTGAGGATTTTCTCGTAGATTTTGCAGATAACGCAGATTTTTATGTAATTATTCATCTGCGAAAATCTGTCTTAATTTATCCGTTTTGTTTTCTGATGACATTCTGCGTCAAAGTTGAAAAAAATCCGCCGAGCAAAAATCCCATTGCTGCTCCCATCAATAAATCCAACGGGAAATGTACACCGAGATAAATCCGGCTATACGAAACTACGGTCGCCCAAAAAAATAAAATATAGGGCAGAAATTTATATTTTTTAAAGAGCATAAAACTCATAAAAGATGCAATGAAAAAAGTGTTTGATGCATGGCTTGAATAAAACCCGAATTGACCGCCACATTTTACCGTTCTCATCAAATGCTCTAAAGTTGGGTCATGACACGGTCTTAATCTCGCAATTCCGTATTTGAAAACACCTGCAAGTTGGTCGGAAACGGTAACTCCCAATGCTATGAAAATCAATATAAAAATCAAATTTTTCAATTTGAAGTTTTTGAAAATCAGGTAAAAGAAAATAACATAAAGCGGAATCCAAATCCACGTTGCGGAAATCATTTTCCAAAATTCATCGAAAGGTTCGCTTCCCAAATTATTGAGCAGCAAAAATATTTCTTTGTCTTCAGTGATGATTTCGTGCATTTTATCTGCTTACAGGTCCTTCGTGTTGGTCGTTTTCAGCAAGGCTCTCTTTGGGCTCTTTTCGTTCATCGAGTGCCTCTTTTTCCAAATCGCTTATCGGATTAAAGTCTTTTGCCGCCTGTTTCACCTTATCAATTTCTTTTTTGATTTCAGAAACAGGATTATCGGTTTCTTTTAGGATTTCTGTTTTCACCTCTTCCATCGCACCACGCATTTTACGCACACCTGCTCCTAAATCACGGGCAATCTGCGGCAATTTGTCGGGACCGAATAAGACAACGATTGCAACAGCAATCAAAAGCATTTCACCTATACTTAATTCCATGAAGCAAAATTACAAAAGTTTACAGAACTGCGTTATCAACTTTGCTTAAATTCTTCTTAAAAAACTAAATTAGATTGTTTTTTATGGTTTGTGAACTCAAAATCGGGGGACTTTCTGCAACAAAGACTTTCTGCAAAGAAGGCAAAACTCTGAAATATTTTTTACATTTCAAAAATAGGACATTTCACAAATAGATTGTAGTTTTGCACTTGAAAAATCGAATATGTACAAATCTGCGCTTTTCCGGCTTCATTTCATCGTTTTTTTATGGGGATTTACCGCCATTTTAGGGAAAATGATTCATGCAGATGCACAGATTTTGGTATTTTACAGAATGTCTTTTGCAGCGTTCTTTTTGTTTATTTTCATTCATTTTTTCAAGCGTGATAGTTTGAAAATTTCAAAAAAACTTTTTGTACAACTCGCTGTAATCGGTGGTTTCATGGCATTTCACTGGTTGTGCTTCTTCCACTCTATCAAGGTATCCAATGTTTCTATCGCATTGAGCTGTCTTTCTTTGTCTACGCTTTTCGCTTCTGTTTTTGAACCCGTTATCTTTAAAAGAAAAATAGATGTGTCAGAAGTTATCATGGGAATCATTATTGTGATTTGTATGGGATTGATTTTCAAAACAGAATTTCAGTACAAAGAGGGAATTTTCTATGGTGTTCTCACTGCGCTTTTAGGTACGGTATTTTCGGTTTTTAACGGTAAGATTTTCGGCAAGACAAGTTCCGGAAATATTATTTTTTACGAGATTTTTTCGGGGTTTCTTATCCTGAGTATTTTTTATCTGCTTACAGGTCAAATTTTTAAGATGAATGAAATAAGTTATCGTGATTTAGCGTTAATCATATTATTGGCAAGTGTATTTACGGCACTTCCAATGCTGGAGTCGGTAAATTTGATGAAATATATTTCACCTTTTACCTTAATTTTAACAATAAATTTAGAACCAATTTACGGTATTATTTTGGCATTTTTTATCTTTGGTGAATCAGAGCAAATGAGCCCGGTTTTTTATATCGCTTCTTTGGTAATGATATTGGCAATCGTGGCAAACGGCATCATTAAAGCAAGAAAAAATGCATCCGATAAAAAAATAGAAATTTGATGAAGAAAATATTTTTTACGCTGTTATTGTTTTCAGGAATCTTTTCTGAAGCACAAATCGTGAGAAAATATTCTAATGAGTTTCTCAACATCGGAGCCGGAGCAAGAGGTCTTGCTATGAGCGGCGCAGTGATGGCCAGTCAAAATGATGTATATTCCCCGATGTGGAATCCAGCAGGTTTAATCGGTATTGACAGCGATTGGCAAGGTGCTGCAATGCATGCAGAATATTTTGAATCTATCGCTAAATACGACTATATTGCTTATGCAAAAGCTCTTGACCACAACAATGGCGTTTTTGCAATTTCCATAGTGAGACTGGGTATTGACAATATTTTGAATACCACGCAAATGATTGATTCTGAAGGAAATATAGATTACGATAAAATCACGAGTTTTTCACAATCTGATTACGCAGGATTACTTTCCTATGCTTTCAGACCAGGCGGAAATCATCGTCTTTCCGTAGGTGTCAATGCAAAATTGGTATATAGAAATGTAGGGAAATTTGCCAATGGCTTCGGTTTCGGTTTTGATTTGGGGATGCTCTACAATTCAGATTCCGGCTGGAATTACGGAGCAATGTTGCGAGATGCAACCACGACCGTAAATTTCTGGACAATTAATCAGTCGGAACTTTCGGCGGTTGTAAACGACGAAGAATTCAACCCTGCTCCGAAAGATAAAATGGAAATCACCATGCCGAAACTCAACGTAGGAATCAGCAGAAATTATGAAATCAACCGCGATTTAGAAATTCTTCCCGAAGCAGGACTCAACATAGATTTTGCAAAAACTGCGGCACTGCTTTCTACAGATTTTGCGAGTATAACACCGTATGCAGGTGCCGAACTGAAATTTCAGAATATGATTTTTGTGAGAATCGGGGTCAATCGTTTTCAAACCGTAACCGATATTGAAAGCTTGAAACGAAAAATTTCTTTTCAGCCGAGTGCGGGAATCGGAATTAAATATCAAGGTCTGACTTTGGATTATGCCATTACCAACAGCGGAATAGGCGGTTCTAATTTCTACTCGAATTTCTTTTCTCTGAAATTGGATATGGCTGATTTCCGGCGATAAATAAATTAACTAAAAAATACTACTTTGAAAAGAAATACAATTTTAGCAGCAACTTTGGCAATTGCAACTTTGGGAACAACGACCCAATCTTGTACAGCATTAACAGCAACAAGTTTTGGCATGGCAATTTTGAAAAAGATTTTGCTGAGCGGCATTAATAATGGTTTGGATATTTTCAGCAACAAAGACAGTTTTCTTGCCAATCAGCTTATTGAAGCAGCTTTGCCTCAATCATTAAAAAACATTAACAATACGCTTATCAATCTGGGTTTAAGCAATCTCGTACAGAAAGAAAAAGATTATATCGCACAAGCTGCAGCATATACCGTAGATATTTCCCGACCGATTTTAGTAAACGCCGTGAATAACCTCACTACAGAAGATGCCGCAAGAATTTTACAGGGAGGAAGCGGTGCTGCAACGCAGATTTTGAGAGAAAAAACCTCATCGCAATTAGTAGCCGCAATGGCACCGAAAGTTGACCAAAAACTGAACGAGTTCGGAATCATCAGAACGCTGAATACAGCTTTAGCCGGAAATAATATTCTGGGCGGACTTTTCGGTGGACAAAGTAACACTACTGCAACAAGCGGAATCAGCCATTTTGCTACCGAACAAATGGTAAACGGATTGTTTAACATTATTCAGAATCACGAGAAAAATAATTCTACCGCTATTTTTAATTCACTCAAAGGAATGGATACTGTCAAATAATTAAATTTTCATTAATTTTAAAATTCCTGAGCAATCCGGAATTTTTTTTAATCACTGTTTTACCATGGATATTTTAGAAAACCAAAATGATAAAAACCCCGATGAGTTTTATGCTTCGCTGAAAGAGAAATTAGAAACAACTCACAATTTTCCGGAAGATTATGTTTTTAAATTCATTACAAACAACGATGAATTGAAGCATACGGAAATCTACCGTGCTTTTGATGATACCGAATTTACACTGAGTTCCAAGGAAAGCAAAAACGGAAAATATACTTCAATCACCATCAATGCTTTTGTTTTAGATGCAAATCAGGTCATCAGAATTTATAAAGAAGTCGGGAAAATACAGGGTGTGATTATGCTGTGAGTTTGTTTTATTTACTTTTCGATAAAGTATTTCACATTCTCAATCGGTCTTCCTATCATTGCTACAGAATTTTTGATGAGAATTGGTCGCTGCATGAGTTCGGGATTTTGAATCAGAATTTTAATCCATTCATCATCAGATAAATCTTTGTCTGCATACTGCTCTTTATAAAGTGTTTCGTTTTTTCTGATGATTCCCTGCACATTCAAATTGAGTTTTTTCAGCAGCGTTTTCATTTCTATTTCGGTTAACGGATTGGTAACAAAATCTATCATTTCAAACGCCACTCCGTTTTCATCAAGATACTCTAAAATCCCTCTGGATTTGGAGCATGAATTGTTATGGAGAACTTTTATCATGTTTAAGGTGGGTTTTAAGGTTTAACGTTACAGTTGATGCAATTTTTGCTATGTAGATTCAACCTTCGCAAAGCGTTTCGAGAATTCGAGAATACGCCAATTGCAACTTACATCTTGCAACAATTGCACCAATTGCAATTCTCTTAAAACAATCCGTGTAATTCGGTTTCTATTCTTTCTAAAATATAGCCAAAATCTTCGGGTTTTTCAACAAAATCCAAATCGTCAACTTCTATTACGAGTAGTTTTCCTTCTTTGTAATTAGAAATCCATTTTTCATATTTCTGGTTGAGTTTTGAGAGGTATTCTATGGAAATGGTGGCTTCATAATCGCGACCTCTTTTGTAGATTTTTTTTACCAAATTCGGAACATCAGATTTTAAATAAATTAGCAGATCGGGAGCAGAAACAAAACTTTTCATAAGGTTGAATACCGATATGTAATTATTAAAATCACGCTCAGTCATTAGTTCCATATCGTTCAGGTTTTCTGCAAAAATATGGGCGTCTTCATAAATTGTTCTATCTTGAATGATGTTTTTTCCACTTTCGCGAATCTCTTTAACCTGCCGGAAACGACTTCCCAAAAAGTAGATTTGCAGGGCAAAACTCCATTTGTTCATATCGGCATAGAAATCCTCGAGATAAGGATTATGATCTACATCTTCAAATTGCGCGTCCCAACTGTAATGTTTTGAGAGCATCGTGGTTAAAGTAGTTTTTCCGGCTCCGATATTTCCTGTAATGGCAATGTGCATATCTTCTTTTATAAATGATAAATGATAGACGATGAATGATGACAATAATGAAGATAGGTCAATTATCTTTCATCAATTATCAATTATGTTTATGGTTGTAAAGATAAAGTTTGTTGGCTTTGATTGCAAAAAAAGAAGACGAGTTTTTATCCACAATTTGTGAATTTGCCGAACTGAAAACGGTTTTCAAAGTATTATTTTCAAATTTCAGAATTTCGCTTTTTGCGATGAGCAGTACATCAAAATTCTCGCGACGCAGTCTTTTTGCGTTTTCTACCATTGCTTCAAAAAGTTTTTCTGCATTTAAATTGTAAACCGTAAAATGATTTTCGGTCAGTAAATACAGTTTGTTTTCAAAAACGAGCATATCGACAATATTGCTAAAATCAATGTCAAAAGGATAAGAACCGATAACTTCGCTCCTACGGAAATCAAAGCGAAAAAGCAGTTTTGCACTTTCGTCAAGAAGCCACATTTGCTGTTGATTTTCGGGATAAACCATTTTTACAAATCCGAATTTTCGGCGCAAATCATAGGTTTGAATTTCAACGAGATTCTGGTCATAGAATTTCAGTTCTTGCGCATTTTCTGAAAACGAAGAAATATTCAGCGGATTCTGAACCGACTGTATTTTGAAAGGTAAAGCAAACATGAGTTTTGCTTTTTGTTTTCCCAGCGAATCATACTTTGTAAAAGAGAAATCTTTGTTTTTGAAGAGGTAAATATTTCCGTAATCATCGGCTAAAAAATCTTTGGCATCTCTTAACTTTAATGAATCAAAGGGAAGTGTTTTCTGTGCAGAAAGTGAACAGAAAGTGAGAAAAGCTAATATTCTAAAAAGATTTTCCAACTCGTTTTACTGAATTTCTACCTCATAAATCTTCGACCAGTTTTTTCCGGTAATCAGCATATTATTTCCTTTGAAAGCAATTCCGTTTAAAACATCATCGTTATCTGAAGTGTGCTGTTTTGCGATTGCGCTGAAATCAAATTTCCCTACAACTTCGCCATTTGCAGGATTTATTTTCAGGATAATTGGTTTTTGCCAAACATTGGCGTAGATGAATCCGTTGTGATATTCCAGTTCGTTCAACTGGTCATAAGCTTCAGTATTTCCTGCAACAGAAATATAGCGCAGCATTTTTGAAGGATTATTGACATCTAAGAAATAAATATTTTTCGTACCATCTGAAGCGATAAGATTTTTACCGTCAAAAGTCAAACCCCATCCTTCTCCCATAAAGTTCGGATAAGGAAATTCGCCCAATAATTTCAGGGAGTTTTTCTCATAGATAAATCCCTTTTTATTTTGCCAAGTCAGCTGATAAACTTTATCACCAACAATGGTAGAGCCTTCTGAAAAAACATCGTTTGGTTGCGGTGTAGAAGCAATGGGAGTTGTAGTACCCAATGTGTACTTCCAAATTCTCGATATGCCGTGTTGTCCGTCAGATTCATAAATCGTATTTCCTTCAAGCTGAAAACCCTGCACAAAACTGTTGGTATCGTGCGGATATTCTTTCACAATTTTATAGATAAAATTTTTTTCCGGAGTTTTTGCAAAAACATTGATAGTTGCATCTTGCTGCAGAATTTCGCCGTCTTTTTTCTTAATGTTAAATGTAACTGCATTGTCGCCCAAAGTAAAAAATTCGGGAGTAATAACCAGTTTTTGTATTTCCTGTTCACCAAAACTTATCGAGATGTTTTCTGCACTTTCTTTTACTTCTTTAGGGATTTCAATTTTATCACCAAAATGATAACCTTTGCTTTCCATAGCAATATTGTAATCGTTTAAAGTATTGAGTATTTCTTTGTCTTTGCTGCATGACACCAGGAAAGCAAAAAAAGTCACCGCAATCAGAATTTTGTATTTCATTAAGAATATTTTTGCCAAAATTACTAAATTTTAAAATATTAGATTTTCTAACCATTAAGTTTGCTGAAATAAAAAAATCTCCTTTTATCTTTGTTTATTCTGTTTTTAATGCTATATTTGCTGAAATAATTTTAAAATTTTATATCATGAAAAAAATCTTTACTTCTTTAGCCGTTGCATTTTTTGCGGCAAACTCTTTTGCGCAGGTCATTACGCAAAGTTCTTCTACTACGGTTACAGCTGCTACTTCTGTAGCTTGTACTGCTAATGACAACAGCTATACTAGTGATAATTATTATTCCAGAGCGTTTAAATTGTCTGATTATGCCATCAATTACGATTACAAAATCACCAAGTTCCAGTTCGGCGTTGAAAGTGCAAACACAGACTTTACCGTTCAAGCCGGTATTTGGAAATTAAACTCAGGAACTTATCCTACAGGTCCTGTTACCTTGCTTGATGCTGTAGATGTTCCTGTTTCCGCTGCAAACAATCTGGGACTTGTGGATACCGGAACTGACTTAAATGTAGTTGTACCAAATGGTTCTACGTTTGTTGCTGAAATTTTCCATGATGGAAATGGTTTAGGACAACTATTCTATATGGGAGCAAATAGCGGAGCGCAAACTGGTAATTCTTATCTGAAATCTGCTGGTTGTAGTGTAAATTCACCTGTTACAACTCAAGCTATAGGTTTTCCTAATGCAAGATGGGTAATGGTCATCACCGGAGAAAATAACTTGGGGGTTACTGAAATCATCAACTCAAGACAATTGCAAATCTATCCTAACCCTGTAAAAGATGTTTTGAACTTCAAAATGGATAAAGGATTAAACGTAGAGTCTGTTGAATTGTACGATATGACAGGAAAAGTAATCCCAATGAAAACTTCAAAAATGGCAACTTCTGTTAATGTATCTACTCTTGCTAAAGGAAACTATGTTCTGAAAGTAAAAGCTGATGACGGAAAAGTACACATTCAGAAAGTTATCAAAGACTAAGAATATAAAATTTCTTACACTTAATAAAAAAGAGAGCGGTCGCTCTCTTTTTTTGTTTTAATAAAATATTATATTTGTAAGCATAACATTTTATCTTATGAAAAAATATTTTTTTCTTTTCATTTTTTCAGCGGGAATTTTTTCTGCACAAAAATTCACCAAACAAGATACACTCAAAGGTACTGATACGCAGTTCCGCAATTTTTGGGACGTAAAAAAATATGAAATTTCCGTAGAACCCGACTTTGAAAAAAAGTCTGTTTCGGGTTTCAATAAAATCACTTTTGAAATTACAAAAGATATTTCCAATCCTGTTTTCCAGATAGATTTGCAGCAACCTATGAATGTGGACAAACTGGAATCTGATTTTCCGAGAATCGATAATTTAAGAAGAGAAACCGATTTTATTTTCATCGATTCAAAAAAGGAATTTAAAAAAGGTGAAAAATACAGCATCACCGTTTCCTATTCAGGAAATCCGAATATTGCAAAAAATGCACCATGGGATGGTGGCTGGATTTTTACCAAAGACAAAAACGGAAATCCATGGATTACTGCGGCACAGGAAGGAATCGGCGCTTCGGTTTGGCTTCCCTGCAAAGATATCTGGAACGATGAACCCGACAACGGAATTATTATGAAAATCATCACTCCGAAAGATTTAACCGGAATCGGAAACGGAAGATTGATTAAACAGGAAAACTCCGGTGAAAAAATGTCCTGGACTTGGGAAGTTAAAAATCCTATCAACGCCTATTCCATTATTCCGAGTATAGGAAAATACGTGAACTTCAAAGATACTTATGACGGCGAAAAAGGAAAACTGGATTTAGATTACTGGGTTTTAGACTATAATCTGGAAAAAGCAAAAAAACAATTCGTACAGGTAAAACCCATGATGAAAGCTTTTGAATACTGGTTCGGAGCATATCCTTTCTATGAAGATTCTTATAAAATTGTTGAAAGTCCGCATTTGGGAATGGAACATCAAAGTAATGTTGCCTACGGAAACCGATTTGAAAACGGATATTTAGGACGTGATTTATCAGGAACAGGAGTTGGTTTAAACTGGGATTATATCATCATTCACGAAACAGGACATGAATGGTTTGCGAACAATATCACCGCAAAAGACCAAGCCGATATGTGGATTCACGAAAGTTTCACCACCTATTCTGAAACGCTTTTCACTGAAAATTATATGGATAAAAAATCTGCTGAAACTTATGTTCAGGGAACACGAATGAATATCAGTAATGACAAACCTATCATAGGACATTACGGTGTGAGAAAATCCGGAAGCGGCGATATGTATCCAAAAGGTTCAAATATGCTACACACGATTCGGCAAGTCATTAATAATGATGAAAAATTTCGGCTGATTTTACGGGGGTTAAATAAAGATTTTTACCACCAAATCGTAACTTCAAAACAAGTTGAAGATTATATCTCTCAAAAATCGGGGATTGATTTTTCATCGGTTTTTGACCAATATTTACGGACAATAAAAATCCCCAATTTAGAATATTCTCAGTCAGGAAACAAACTGAAATTTCGTTACAGCAATGTAGTCGATAATTTTAAAATGCCTTTGAGATTAAACGATTCTCAACAAATCATCAATCCATCAACAAACTGGAAAACCGTAAAGCTGAAATCTAAAAATCCGGTAAAATTCAATACCAATTATTATGTGGAATATGTGAAGGATTAAACCCTCTGAAACCCTCTGAAACTCTCGAAGATTGCACAGATTTCTTGTAAATGAATGGGGGAAGAAAAACCAAAATAACCGTTCTTTCTATTTGTATTGATTTTATTTGTTGTGAGTACAAAACTCTGCTCGACAGTAAATACTTTTTCTTTATAAAATTCCCTCTATACACTCTTTTTTCAATTATATTCAAGATTTATTGTCAATAACAATTCGCTTGGCAAACATATTGCTTGTTATTTTCAAACAGAGCTTTACTTTATGAGCTTTTAAATTCATAGTCATGGCAACATTCACTAAAAAAATATAAGGCAGGTTATCAATCACAGAAAAAGCATCTTTCTTCCCTGTTAAAAAACAAATTACAAATTTGTCTTAAATCACTACATTTTGAAACTGAAATTAAACAAAAAAAAAATCATAAGAGGTATTGGTATTACAATCATCTCGATTATTGTTTTGCTTACTTTGGTTATATTCAGTTTAAGAATTCCGGCTGTTCAGAATTATGTAAAAGATAAACTTATTGTTTACTTAGAAAAAAAAATCAAAACAAAAGTAACGTTGGATAAAGTATATATCGATTTTCCGAACAGTATTGTTATGGAAAATCTTCATCTGAAAGGTCAGGATATTGATACACTTTTAGCCGTGAAAAAATTCGATGTCGGTTTAGATATATTGCAATTAATCAATTCCAAAGCCGACCTTACTTCGGTTGATTTGCAGGGAGTTCGTGCGAATGTGGTGAGAAATCCGGAAGGAAAATTCAATTTCGATTATATTATTGATGCATTTGCGACTTCAGAAGAGGAAGAAAAGCCATCAAAACCATTCATTATTTCTTTAGATAAAATCAAGCTGAAAGATATCGGGATTACTTTTAACGACCAGCAGTCCCAAAATGATATCAATGTTTATTTCAAATCTTTTTATACGAGAGTAAAAACGTTTGATCTTCAGAATAATTCTTACGCAGTAAATAACATCAATCTTGACGGATTAAAATTAAAGCTGAAGCAGGATTTAATAGAAGAAGTCGCAACCAATGTTGAGCAAAAAGTAGATTCCCTCAATCAGAAAAAGCCAATGAAACTGGGCTTAAACAAAATTAAGTTCACCAATTTCGACATCGATTACGGCGATGATAATACCAAAACTTTTGCAAAAGTTCTTTTCAAAGAACTCAGCACGAAAGTGAACAGTATTGATTTGGAAAATAAAGATTACAATGTCGAAAATCTTTATTTAACCGGCGCAAGCATCAATGCAAACCTGTTTCTGCCGGCAGAAAATGCCAATCCTAAAAACGAAGAAAAACCAGAAATTTCAAAAAATTCCGATAAGGAGAAAGCAATGAAATTTGTTTTAGGAAAACTTCTTTTGGACGATGTGAAATTAGCTTACAACAATACCGCAATTGCTGCGACTCGTTCAGGAATGGATTTTAACCATCTTAATTTTGGCAAATTAAATCTTGATCTCCGAGATTTTAAAATGGAAAACAATGGTTTTGCAGGATTGGTAAAATCAGCAGAAATTCAGGAATTGAGAGGTTTGAACGTACAAAAATTCAATACCGATTTTGTTTATAACGAAAGAGAAGCATCTCTGAAAAACCTTTACCTCCAAACTCCGAAAACAATTTTAAGAGATGAAATCATTTTAAATTATAATTCAATTCAGCAATTGTCTGCAAATCCCGGAGCAATAAAAATTTCTACCGACATCCGTGCTTCTAAAATCGGATTTTCTGATATTTTAAATATTGTTCCGTCGTTAAAAAATACAGCACCATTCAATAAATACCCAAATGCAACTTTGAACATCAACACCTTTATCAGAGGAACGGTAAATGATTTATCGATTCAGAGTTTAAACGTTTCCGGGTTGGATCAGCTCAAAATTCTGGCATCAGGAAAAATAAAAAATGTGATGAATCCTGACCAATTGTATTACGATTTAAAGATTGCAGAAGTTTCTTCATCTGGAAAAACGATTTTCAATTTAGTCCCGAAAAATACCATTCCGAAAAACATTAGCTTGCCGTCATTTTTTACCATTCGGGGAAAGGCAAAAGGAACAACAAAAATTGTGGATGCCAATCTGCGCCTTACTTCCACTTTAGGAAATGCCGCAGTGATTGCCAAAGCTGATTTAAGAAGGAAAAACAGAGAAACTTTCGATGTAAAAGCCAATTTACAAAATTTGCAGATTGGTAAGATCATTCAGAATAAAGATTTAGGAGTGATTACAGCGCAAATTAATGCAAAAGGACAAGGTTTTGACCCGAAAATCATGACTGCTGATTTAAAAGGCGACATACAATCTTTAACCTACAATGGTTACAACTATCACAACATGAATCTGAAAGGGAAAATCAATCGCGGAGCATACCAAATTGATTTGAACTCGAAAGATCCGAATGCGAATTTATATCTTGCCGCTTCAGGAGTTTTCAATGATAATCCGACGGTGAAAGTCAAGGGAAATATCACTAAGCTGGATTTAAACAAACTTGGTTTTTACAGCTCGCCGATGATTATTGCAGGCGGAATTGACGGCGATTTCACCAATCTTAATCCCGATAATTTAAACGGATATCTGAACTTACAGAATTTTGCCATTTCGGATACCAAAGAAGTTTATCCTGTTCAGGAAATCAAGCTGAATGCGGTTTCTACGGCAGATTCCACTTTAATAAAATTCAATTCGCAAATTGCCGATTTAGAATTGAACGGAAAATATAAGCTGACCCAGATTTTCGGGGCTTTATCGCAAACCATTAATCAATATTACCAGTTCCAAAAGCCGGGAAAAACAAAGAAAATTGATGCAGGACAGTTTTTTACTTTAAATGCAACCATTAAAAATGATGATCTCATCAGAAAATTCGTTCCTGAACTGAAAAGTTTTGAAACCATTAAAATCACAGGAAATTACAATGCAGATTCGCAAATCATTGAACTGGATGCCGCAATTCGGCAGGTTTTATACGGAGCCAATTCTTTGGAAAATACAAGTTTAAAAATTACCAATCAAAACCAGGCATTACAATATAATTTGGATGTCGCTGCATTGAAAAGTGAAAGCTTTGCTTTAAATAAAGTCAATATCAATGGAGATGTTGCCAATAACACCATCAATTATAATATCACAACGAAAGACGATAAAGATAAAACACAGTTCCTGATTGCCGGAAATGCAAGATCACTGAACGATATTACGGAAATCTCTTTAAATCCGAACGGTTTAAAGCTGAATTATACGGATTGGACGGTTGCCGAAAACAACAAAATCCAGATTTTCAGCCAGGGAATTGTAGCGGATAATTTCCGGTTGTCCAATTCGGGAAGTGAAATTTTGCTGCAGTCCGAAAGCAATTCTCCAAGCAGTCCGCTGAATGTGTCGCTTAAAGATTTTAAGATTGAAACCATTACGGAAATCATCAAAAAAGACTCTCTTTTAGCCAAAGGAACGATTAACGGAACGGCGCAGCTGAGAAATTTAACCAAAAATATGACCTTCACTTCCGATATTGATGTTACCGATTTATTCGTTTTTGGAAGTCCGGTCGGAAATTTAGATATTAAAGTCAATAACCAGTCTGCAAATCTTCTGAATACGGATATTGCACTTTCGGGAAATAACAATGATGTGAAAATCTTAGGAAATTATAATACTTCCGCAAGCAGTTTTGATTTGAATTTAAACATGAACCAGCTTCAGATGAAAACTTTACAGGGTTTCACGATGAATGCCATTACCAATACGGAAGGTTATCTTTCGGGGGATTTGAAAATTACCGGAACCACAAAAGCACCGAGAATTTTAGGCGATGTGAAAATGAATAATGTCGGATTGATGATTGCGAAGACCGGAAGCGATTTCAGGAATATCAACGATAAAATCGGATTTACCAACAGAGGAATTGAATTTGATAATTTTAAAATCAACGATAAAGACGGAAATTCCCTGAAAATTGACGGTCAGGTTTTAACTCAAACTTACAAAGATTTTGCATTCCATCTTGATGTGAATGCCAAAGATTTCAAAGTGGTAAACTCTGAAAAATCCAATGATGCGATGATGTACGGTATTCTTGCCATTAATGCCGATTTAAAGGTAAGAGGAAATTTAGATCTGCCGAAAGTTGACGGAAGACTGGCTGTTTCGGACGCTACGGATTTTACTTTTGTGCTTCCTCAATCCAGTCCTACATTACAGGAAAGAGACGGAATTGTGGAATTTATCGACCAGGATCAGGTAGCTTTAAGCCAGACTATAAAAGCGGATTCTATTAATACCCAAAGCAAAATCAAGGGAATGGATGTGAACGTGAATATCGAGGTGGACAAAGAAGCCAAACTTTCCCTCATCATCGATAAAGCCAACGGAGATTTTGTAAAATTACAGGGCGAAGCTGATTTGACAGGCGGAATTGATCCTTCAGGAAAAACCACATTGGTCGGTGTTTATCAGGTGGAAAAAGGAAGCTATGAACTGTCTGTAAGCTTTTTAAAAAGAAAATTCGACATTCAGAAAGGAAGCACTATTACCTGGACAGGAGAACCGACCACCGCCAATCTTGATATTACCGCGATATATCGAACCAATGCCGCGCCAATTGATTTGGTAGAACAGCAATTAGGCAGCAATACGCCGGAAATGAACACCTATAAGCAGAGAATCCCTTTTAATACTTCATTGATTCTGAAAGGCGAATTGCTAAAACCTCAGATTTCCTTTGATATTACAACAGATGAAAAAAATAACGCTGTTTCTTCTGCCGTAACGGAAACCGTGGATGCCAAACTTTCACAACTGCGGGAAGATGAAAACGAAATGAACAAACAGGTTTTTGCTTTGTTATTGCTGAACAGGTTTATCGGCGAAAATCCTTTCCAGAGCAATTCCGGGTTGTCTGCTGAAACGATGGCAAGACAAAGTGTAAGCAAAATTCTCTCTCAGCAGCTGAATAATTTGGCTTCAGATTTAATAAAAGGAGTGGATCTCAATTTCGACCTTGAATCTACGGAAGACTATTCCACCGGAACACAAAATACAAGAACCGACCTGAATGTGGACATCAGTAAAAAATTATTGAATGACCGATTAAAAGTTTCCGTAGGAAGCAATTTCGGTTTGGAAGGCGATGCGCGGCAAAATGAAAATACCACCAATATTGCAGGCAATGTTACGGTAGATTACAGTCTTTCAAAAGATGGTCGTTATATGCTTCGAGCTTACCGGAAAAATGATTACCAGGTTACATTGCAGGGACAGATTGTAGAAACAGGCATTGGATTTATCATCACGCTGGATTATGATAAATTCCGGGAGATTTTCCAAAAATCAGGAAAAAACAGGAAAGAACGTAAAGAAAATAAGGATAACCAGGTTATAGAATTCAAATAATGGAAAATAAACTGAATAAATACTGCAAATATTTTTTGGCATTGTCAATGGTTTCGACTGTTGTTTCGTGCAGCAATACAAAGTTTCTGAAAGAAGGACAGATGCTGTACACCGGTGCCGAAATAAAGATAGAAAGTGATACGCTTCCCAAAAAAGATAAAAATGAGCTGAAAGACGCGCTCAAAGAAAAACTGACCCCGAAACCCAACTCTTCATTTTTGGGATTAAGACCAAAACTTTACGCTTATAATATCACCAAAGAACCCGAAAAAGAAAAAGGATTACGGTACTGGCTGAAATATAAATTCGGAGAAAAACCTGTTTTGCTGGGCGATGTGGATAGAGAATTTAACAAAGATATTATTGAGAATTATTCCGAAAACAAAGGGTATTTCAATGCAAGAGCAAAATACGATACCGTTACAAAAAACAAAAAAGCAAAAGTAATTTACACACTGAATCCCGGTGCAAGATATCTGATAAGCAGCGTAAGTTTTCCGCAGGATTCCACGCTTGTAAACAATGAAATTCAACAACTGAAAGGGAAAACATTATTGAAACCCGGAAAACCTTTTGACCTCGATGTCATCAAATCCGAAAGACAGCGTATAGATGACGGGCTGAAAGAGAGAGGATTTTATTATTTCAACCCGGATAATATTATTGTTCAGGCAGACAGTACGATAAGCAAAAACCATAAGGTAGAACTCTTCGTAAAGCTGAAGGAAAATACTCCGAAGCTCGCAACAGAACAGTTTACGATTGATAATGTCATTGTTTTCCCGAATTATAACATTCAGGATGTAAAAGACGGAAAATATAAAATACCGATGAGCATAGATTCACTTTCGGGGTATCAATACGGCGATATTTATGTGGTGGATCCCGAAAAAAAATTCAAACCGAAAATTTTTGACCGTGCTTTATACTTTGAAAAAGGCGATTTATACAACCGAAAAGACCACAATCTTTCTCTGAACCGGCTTATCAGTTTAGGCATTTTTAAATTTGTAAAGAATGAATTCGTGGTTTCAGATTCTTTGCGTCATAAATTCGATGCGTATTATTTACTGACACCAAGAGCAATACAATCGTTACGCCTGGAAGCTTTGGGAAGAACCAATTCCGCAAATTATGCCGGAAGTGAACTGAATCTGAACTGGACTCATAGGAATTTTTTCCGCGGAGCAGAGCAATTCAAGGCATCTGTATATGGTGCTTTCGATGTACAGATCGGCGGTCCCAAAGATGCCGAAAATATTTTCAGGGCGGGAGCAAATGCGCAGCTTTCTATTCCGAGGATTGTCGCGCCGTTCCGTTTTCACTCATCCAGCGCATATGTGCCGAGAACCAATATCCAGATCGGGTACGAATTTCAAAACCGGACGACTTTATATACTTTAAACACCTTTAACGGTTCATTCGGATATTCCTGGAAAGAAAACATACGGAAAGAACATGAGCTGAAACTGATAGACATTACCTATGTTTCCCCTGCAAATGTAACCCCGAAATTCGATTCCCTGGCTGCAAAAAATCCTTACCTGAAAAGAGTTACCGATCAGCAGCTGATTTTCGGACCTACGTATTCTTACACCTACTCCACTACGATGCTTCCGAGAAAAAACACGTTTTATTATAAAGGAATGCTCGATTTGGCAGGAAATATTACAGGTTTGGTAACAGGAGCGAATGCAAAAAAAGGAAATCAGAAAAATATTTTCGGTGTGCCTTTCAGCCAGTATGTGAAAATAGAAAATGATGTTCGGTTCTACCATAAATTCACGGAAAAAACTTCCTTTGCTTCAAGGTTTATTGCAGGTGTTGCCATTCCTTACGGGAATTCCGAGCATATTCCTTTTTCGCGGCAGTTTTTTGTTGGCGGCAGTAACAGCATTCGAGCATTTCGGGCAAGAACTTTAGGACCAGGAAGTTTTGATCCCAGAACACAGGACAATTTTTTTGATCAGGCAGGAGATATAAAACTAGAACTGAATGCAGAATACCGCGCCAATCTTTATAAATTTTTAAATGTCGCTGTTTTTGCCGATGCCGGAAATATCTGGCTGATGAATGATGAAATTGATGAAAATGGCGTGAATACACGACCGGGAGCAAAATTCTCGAAAGATTTCATGAAAGAAATTGCGGTAGGTGCCGGTGTCGGTTTACGGCTCGATTTTTCCATTTTGATTTTGCGACTTGATTTGGCGATGCCGCTCCGAGTTCCTTATTACGATAAAGGCGACCGTTGGACATTTGATAAAATTGATTTCGGAAGCGGAGCATGGAGAAGAGATAATCTTATTTTAAATATCGCCATCGGATATCCTTTCTAAGTTGCGGAAAATAGCCCGTTGCTGTTATTTTTGATTGAATATTAACCGGAATTTTTCAATTAATATCAATTATTTTGATCAAACTGAATAAAAGGAAAATTTAACTTATCTAAACATCAGATTATGCTTAAAGAATTAAAATTTTTCTGGGAAACCGTAAAAGAAACATTTACGGAATGGAACAACTCTTCAGCTTCCAACGATTCTGCAAGTCTTGCTTATTATGCCATATTTTCCATTCCGGGATTATTGATTATCATCATTTGGATTGCCGGTTATTTTTTCGGCGAAGAAGCCATACGCGGACAAATTACCTCGCAAATCAGTGGAATGATGGGACACGATGTTGCCAAAAGTGTGCAGGAAATGATTGCGGGAGCTTTGATTGATAAAGAAAATATTTTCATGAAAATTATCGGTGTCGGATCATTGGTTTTCGGTTCCACCACGTTATTTTTTCAGCTTCAGAAATCGCTGAATAATCTTTGGGACGTAGAACCGGCACCCAAAAAAGCATTGGTGAAATTTCTTTTAGACCGTGCCAATTCCCTGAGTATGATTCTCATTTTAGGTTTTTTGCTGATGATTACCATGGTTTTATCTTCATTAATCAGTCTTTTTAATAATTTTATCACAAGTTATTTCGGCATCGAAACTTACCTCATTGTTGAAATTATTAATTTTACGATTGGTTTCGGAGTTGTTGTGATTCTTTTCGCATTAATGTTCAAAGTGCTTCCCGATGTGGAAATAAGCTGGAAATCGGTATGGAAAGGCGCTATACTTACCGCCGTACTTTTTACGCTCGGGAAATTTTTACTGAGTCTTTATTTCAGCCAGTTTAAGCCGACTTCAGCGTTCGGAACTGCAGGAACCGTGATTTTGATTATGATGTGGATTAATTATTCCTGCATGCTCATCTTTTTCGGTGCAGAATTTACTAAAGTTTACTCCTACAAAAAAGGGTACAAAATTGCTCCGTCGCAGTATGCCAAATGGAACAGTGCTAAACTTTACAAAGATGAAAAATCCAGTGATTTAACAAAAAAAGATGAAATTTCCGACAATTGAGTTTAAAAATTTGTCAACAATTCACCATAAAATATTCTGTAGTTTTTCAGTTCTAAATGTGAAATACCTTAATTATGAAGTTCAACAGCACCGAAGCAACTTTTCTTTTCAATCCTTTCTCAATTGAATGTGGGTTCAAAAATTTTTGAAGTGCGACAAAAATGGATTCTACAGAAAACATAAAAAATATGGGAATAGATAAAGAAGTACTCCTGAGCAATCTGTAGAAATTAAATCGGGAAGATGAACGGATTACCGATAGGATATGCAACCTGAATATGCAAAAACAATAGAACGATTTTTATTTTTTAATAGGCGCATTTTTTGTATTCTTTACAAAATAAAATCCACATATCATGGCAAATCATAATTTAAAAACGCTCTCGGAAGTTCTTGCTATTTTACGCAAACGAGGAATTACAAAGGAAATTCGTATGAATGAGCAAAAGCAGATGGTGCTGGAAAATGAAGAAAAATCATATCAACCACAGGATTTGTGTATTATAAAATCTTACCGTTTTGAAGGCGACAGCAGTCCGGACGATAATGCAGTGCTTTATGTTCTGGAAGACAAAGATGATCAGAAAGCCATAATTATTGATTCTTACGGAGCAGACAGCAATTACAGTGGTGAAGATTTTGATAATTTCCTCAGAGAAATTCCAACGAAAGATCGGGAAGAATATGATTTCTGATTCCTCCCAAATCTACAAAAAATTACCGCTTTACAATCGCAATCTTTTCCATAATCAAGTTCACTTTATCATTGAGAAATAAGAATGAAAATCTGGGATTTGAAATTGGCTCTATATTGTTTTAGGAATAGTATTAAAATTTATATTTTAATTGTTGGTTATCTCTTTTAGCAAGTCGTCCAAGTCAAGAACTTTTGTAAACATATCTAATGAGCCATCACTTTGTTTAGGCCATAATTCTTTTGGTCTGTCCCAATACAATTCCACACCATTACCATCTGGATCGTCAAGATATAATGCTTCAGAAACTCCGTGGTCGCTTACTCCTGTAAGCGGATAATATGCTCTCCGTAATCGGTCATAGATTATTGCAAGATCTTTTCTTGTCGGATAAAGAATTGCCGTGTGATATAAACCAACTCCGTTTTTTAATGCAGGTGGCGAATTCTTACTCTGCCATGTATTTAAACCGATATGATGATGATAACCTCCTGCAGATATAAATGCTGCCTGATTTCCATACATCATCGTTACTTCAAAACCTAATAAGTCACGGTAAAATTCAAGTGCCCGATTAAGGTCGGCTACTTTAAGATGAATATGACCTATCCTTGTTTGTGCAGGAATAATATAATCTCGCTCCATAATTCATTGGATTAAAATATTTTAAACTTTGTAAAGTTACAAAAATTAGCGCTTCACAATCGCAATCTTTTCCAGAATCAGATTGGTTTTTTCAGAAGAAACAGGAATAGAAATTCGGTTTTTCAGATTCAGCCAGCCGTTGTCGGATTTATTGTAGGAAACGGCAAAATCAAAATTGACGAGATAGGATTTGTGAATTCTCAGAAAACGCTTGTCGCTTTGCAAAATATCTTCAAAATTTTTCAAAGTCCGGCTTACCAGATGTTTCGTGCCGTCTGTCAAAAACACTTCGGAATACGGTCCGTCTCCTTTGATATATAGAATTTCCGAAATGTTCAGAAGGATAAGATTTTTTTCCGACGGAATAGCTATTTTCTCTGGAATTTCTTTTTGAATGTTTTCTGACAAAATGCTAAATTGCTTTCTTTTCTGCCGTTTCAGTTTAGCTACTGCATTTAATAATTCTTCAGGAATAATAGGTTTCAAAAGATAATCCAATGCCGAAAGTTTAAATGCCTGAACTGCAAATTCATTATAAGCGGTGGTAAAAATAATTGCGAAATTCACTTCCTTTTCATCAAAAAAATCGAGAAGTTCTAAACCGGAATGTCCCGGCATTTCGATGTCGAGAAAAACCACATGAGGTTTATGTTTGATAATGGCTTTAACACCTTCCGGAAGATTTTCGCAGTCGGCAAGGATTTCCACTTCGGGGCAATATTCTTCCAAAAGCAGCGAAAGCGAGACTCTCGCCTGTTTTTCGTCGTCTATAATTATTGCTTTCATACTATTTTTTAATACAAATTGCACGAATGATATGAATTACACAAATTTCCACAAATTAAATTCGAGTAATTCGTGAAAATTAGTGTCATTCGAAAGGAATCATAATAATAACCGTAGTTCCCGCAGATTGTTCCGCAGGATTTAGTTTATCAATATATTCCAATGTAATTTTATTTTTTTTGTTACTATTCAGAATATCAATACGTTTTTGCAGAGCATCAGTAGCAAAAGATTTATGAGTCTTGGTTTTGATGAGGTTCAGCTCGCTGCTTTTTTTTCGCCCGATTCCGTTGTCGTCAATTTTTATGAGCATAAAATTTGCATCTTTCTCAAAAGAAATTATAAGTTTTTTCTCACCTTTTTTGTGCAATAATCCGTGTTTTATCGCATTTTCCACATAAGGTTGCAAAAGCATTGATGGGATTTTAGGATTCTCATTTTCGAGATTATCGCTGCATAAAATCTTATATTCAAAATCATTGTTGAAACGGGCTTTTTCTATTTCGAGATAAAGCGTTAAAGTTTTAATCTCCTCCGAAATCGAGAGGTCTTCTTTTTCGGTCATATCCAGAATCGTTCTCGTAAGGAGTGAAAATTTCGAGAGATAACTGACTGCCATTTTCTTTTCGTTTGACAAAATAAATGCCTGAATTGTGTTAAGTGCATTATAGAAAAAATGCGGATTCATTTGCGATTTTATGGCTTTCAATTTTGATTCGTTCAGATTTTTTTCCAGTTCTATTTTTTCGAGGATTATTTGGTTTTGTTTTCTGATTTTGCAGATTCGGGAACGGTAATACAGATAAACCAATCCCAAAAACAGCAGAATTACGGGGGTAATAAACCAGATTTGTAACCAAAAAGGTTTTGCAATCGAAAACGAAACATTCTGAATTCCGGAAAATTGATCTTCGATTTTTGTTTTGAAATCAATTGTATAATCACCGAAAGAAAGAGAATTGAGAACAAGTTCCCGATTGTCTTTCTCCAGATATTGCCAGTTTTTTCCGTTGATTCGGTATAATATTTCCGTTTTTTGAGTCGGAACAAAAGACAAAACGGAAAACGAAATTCTGATGTTATTTTCGTTACTCTTTAGCTTTTTTAACTGTTTGAGAGAAACCATTTTTTCGTTTGCCGAAATCTGATTGATGATGAATTTCAGAATCGTAACCGCATCGGATTTTGTTTTGTCGAAAATCAAAAGACCTTTTGACGTGGCGAAAATATTTTTTCCATCGAAAACCGCAATATCGCTGATGTCAAAATCATTGGAATATAAAGTTTTGCGGAAAGAATTGTTTTTTAAATCGTATTCAAACAATGTTTTTTCGCCGAAAAGATACAACGTATTTCCGATGATTTTCAGTTTTGAAACATGCTCAATTCGGATATTTTCGGGCATTTGAAAATCGGAAATTTTGTTGTTTTTTGAAATTCTGTAAATCGTTCCGTTGGTAGAAAGTGCAAAAATTTCATCATTGTAAGTTGTTAATTTTGAAATGTATAAGCGTTTTCCGTTCAATAAAATTTCAGATAAATTTTGTTTTGTTTTGGCGAACAATCCGACATTTGTAGCGTAATAAATCGCCTGGTTATGAGCGTTGTAAGCTGTGGATTTTCCGTTGGATTTTTCTAAAAAACCTACTTCCGAAAAATTTGGATTTTCTTTTTTTGAATTTTGATACACTTCGTCCCAATCGCTTTTCAGATTCTGATTGACAGAGAAAATTCCGTTCATTCCGCTTGCTGCAAAAGTGAGGTATTTTTCGTCAATTCTTCTAACTTCTTTTACCGCAAGTTGGATTTCAGACAATTTTTTGGTTCTGAGATTCAGGATTTTAAAAAGCGAAGATGTGAAATATACCATTTCGGAATTTTCGTCCGCAAACAGCTGACTTACAAAATGATTGTTGTTTCCCGAATAGATTTTTTTCGGTTCGGAATCGTTTTTTGAAAGTTGGTATAATTCGTCTTTTTCGGCGGAAATCAACAGTTTTTCTTTGTAAACGTCAAACAAAATCGGTCGGGAATCCATCGCAATCATCTGCGAACCGAAATCTTCCACCAAAATCAATCCTTTGTTGAGCGTAGAAATCCAGAAATATCCCGAATTATCTCTGAAAATCGAGGAAATATTGAAATCCGAAAAGTAATGCCTGATTTCGTTTTTATCTTCGGAAAAGAAATTCCGGTAAATTCCGTTGGTGGAGCAAGTCCAGTTTTCACGGCTCGTAAAACTGTTGTTTTGGATATAATCTATTGCTTTCGCAAACGGTTTTTCGGTAAAAATTCCGTTTTTGAAAAGGTAATATTTTTTCCAAAATTTAGAAATGATAACGAGTCCGTCATTCGATTTCTGAATGATTGCGGAAGTGTAATTTTTCTTTAGATTTTCGGAAATCTGGTATTTTTTCGCTGATTTTATTCCCTGAAATTCGTAGAAAAAATCTGCAAGAACGTAAAATTTTTCTTCATCGGAAAAAGTAAAAAAAACATGATCGCCCTCTATTTTGTGGGAAGCAACAGGTTTCAGCGATTGTAAATCGTAAATCAGGATTTTATTTTTTTGAACGAGATAGAGCAGATTTCCGATGATGCCGTATTTGTAATATCCGATGGTTTCGGGCTGATTGAGTGGAAGTAATTTTCCGTTTTCCACATAATACAGAAAGCCGTCGAAATTGCAATACCAAATCCGCCCGAATTTGTCCTCCGAAATCGTAGAACCCGCAACAGAAGACTGTTCCGGAGAAGAATAGGACGTGAATTTCGAGCCGTCGTATTTTGAAATTCCCTTGCTCGTTGCAAACCACATAAAACCTTTGCTGTCCTGAAAAATATCGTAAACCGAGTTAGACGGCAATCCGGAAGTTTTGTCAATTGTGTGGTAATACGGATCCTGCCCAAAGCAAAATGGGAACAGTAGAAACAGGATTATGCGGAAAAGCGGTTTCAAATATTTTGGTTTTGTTTCTCGCAGATTTGACTGATTCCGCATATTAAATATAAAATGAATATGTGAAAATTTTCGTAATCAGCAAGAGAAATTAAAAAAAATCTCACCAATACGGTTTAACAATTTTTGTAAAAGTATTTATTTTTTGGCAAACTCAAATATCAATTTGGTCATTCCTCTTCCCATAGAAAGGGTAACTTTTTTATCTGCTACAACCACATTTGTTGTGTTAAATTCTTCAATTTCTTCTTTTTCAAAAAGAACTATGAATCTGGTTTCATCTGCATTGTAAGTTCCTTTTTCTGTATTTCCGTCTTTTAATTTTACTTCAAAAACTCCATCTTTTTTAAAATTCCAAAGACTTTTTTCTAAGTATTGATATTTCACTTTGTTGTCTTCCAATTGTTTCGCGGCAAAATCTGTGTCCATAAACTCAGTGGTTACATTAGGAGTCATTGTCCATTTTCCTAGTATTTCTTTATTGAGTTGTGCAGAAAGTAAATTAACCAAAAGAAAAAAAATTAAAATCTGTTTCATAAGGATTGTTTTAAATTGTTGAAACCAAAAGTAGAAACATGTTTTCTGTTTTTTATGAGCAAGTTAACGAAACCCCATTTTGAGTTATTGAAACTGTTATAAATCGTAAAACCGAGCGGTGGAAACATTTCCAAAAAACTCATAATCCCGACTTTCAATAACTGAAAACCCAGTTTCGTTAACTGAGCCCATTCCTACTTTATAAATAAGAATAGTTTTGGGGCATAATTCTAAAATTTTTATATGAAAACAAAGTTATTTTATCTAATGCTTCTATTGACGGTATTTTTGGGAAAAGCGCAGACTACGTGGTTTCTAAATCCTTATGCAAGTGGTATTGGAACGTCATCGGCAACTTTGAATGTCATTATGCAGTTGGACAACACTTATCAGGTAGGTTATCAAATTTCTACGAATCCCGATTTATCATCAGCTCCAATCCAGGGACAGCAAAATACTACTTCCGGATACTATCCCAGTGTAACAAGACAAGTAACAGGATTATCTGCGGGAACGACTTATTATTTCAGATTCCGAGCTTTATCAGGGGGAAATGCTGTATATTCCACAGTTGCCAACTTCACTACAGTTGACAATAAGCCAGCAATAATGGGGTATTCCACTGTCACAACTGCATATTCTGCAACAATCAATTATTATCTTCTTGCGAATAATTACAACACTACATCGGTTGTAAAATACGGATTGGCAAACAATGCCTTAACAAATCAGGTTACAGGTTTTTCGGCTTCGGGAAATTCTTGGGAATTAGGAAATGCTGAAATCACAGGACTTGCTCCAAATACACAATATTTTTATCAGATAGAAGCGACAAATGCTAACGGAACTGTTGCTACCAGTGTCCTTAGTTTTACGACATCTACAATAACACCGGCTGTCTCCAATATTTCAACCGGAGTAACGACAGAAACGGCAACGGTTAATTATACTTTAAATTCAGGAACAGCCAATGCAACTTCTCTGGTAAAATACGGATTGGCTGCGAATGCTTTGACCAATCAAATTACAGGTTTTTCTGCAACTGCAAATACTAATGTATCAAATAATGTTCAACTTTCGGGACTAACGCCTAATACACAATATTTTTATCAAATAGAAGCCACCAATTCTCACGGAACTGTATCGAGTTCAGTAGAAACTTTTACAACGAATCAGGTTTTTGTTCCGGGAATTATTGTGGATTACACCTTTAATAATACTTATAATAATATCGATGGAAATACTCCGTTCCAAAGCAATGCAGGAACGTCATTTACCACAGACCGACACGGAAATCCTAATTCCGCTATCAATATTGCAAATCAAGGAGCAACCGCAACGATTCCGAATCTTCCCTACGGTGCATTACCGAGAACAGTTTCACTTTGGGTAAAGCTGAACACAATGGGAGTTTGGAATTTTCTTTACAGTTACGGAACTGCTGGAAATCCTGAAGGAGCGTATCTTAATGCAAGCACAGCAAATCACTATGCGCCGAATAATCAGATAACCTCAGCTCATTCTGTGAATATCTGGTATCATTATGTATTTAGTTTTGACGGAAATGATTCGAAAATCTATCTTAACGGAGCATTAATAAAAACGCAAAATGTTACAAAAAATACAATGAATAATGGTAATATTTTTATGTTGGGACTTTCGGAAGGAGGTGCTCAGAATTACTTTAACGGAGCAATAGACGATTTGAAAATTTACAACTACGCTCTTTCCGACTCCGAAGTTGCCAATCTTTACAATTCACAAACTTTATCTGTAACCGATTTTTCAAAAACTCAAAATGCAGAAGTTTACCCTAATCCTGTAAAAGATATTCTGAACATCACAACTTCGGGAACTGTAAAATCCGTAGAAATTTTCAATACTTCCGGCGAGAAAGTAAGAGAAGGAAAATCTAATCAGATTAATATGCAAAAACTTCCTGCTGGAATGTATATGGTAAAAATCACCAATTCCGAAGGAAAAACAACCACTAAAAAAGTAATTAAAAACTAAAAAATTTAAAATAATGAAAAAACTTCAGACATTAGCAAAAAACGTATGCAGAACAATGCTTTTAGCAGGATTGGTATGTGCAGCCACAATGACTTTTGCGCAGGAATTGGAAAGAAGAGGAGCAAACAACAAGTGTGGGTATGTAGCAAAAGGAGCAAAAGCGGGATTTATGGGCTGGAAATTTGTTATCAAAGATAACTATACATGCTCTTCCAAAGAATTTGATGAAAAAACCAATTTGGCAGTAGTACAGTCGGTTTCAAACGAACGATGGGGAGTCATCAATAAAAAGGGCGAAGTCGTAATTCCTATGGAATACCAAGAAGGATTAGATATCAAGAATGGGAAAGTCATTGCCAAAAAAGACGGTAAATGGGGATTGCTCGACACCGAAGGAAAAATTCTACTTCCTCTTGAATATGATTATATGAATGGAGAAAGCACTGAAAAAACAAATGTTCTTCTTGCCAGAAAAGGAGACAGAACGAGCGGTAAATATGGTTTTATTGATTATTCAGGGAAAATAATAGTTCCGATTGAGTATGATTTAATCAAATTTGTACCGATGTCTATTTCAAACGGTTCTCGACATTATAATATGAAAAAAGACGGCAAATTCGGTTTGTATGGTTTAGATGAGGGAAAATTTTTAACCGATGTAAAATATGACGCCGAAATTTGGTTTACTTCCACAAAGCTACCATTAGTTTATAAAGGCAAAATGGACGGCGATGAATACGAAATTTCAGAAACAGGTGTAGAAAAATATTTGGGAGCGGGAACTCCTAAAAGCAATTCTTCAGCATCAAGTTCATCATCAAGCAGTTCTTCAGCAAAAACAACTAATACTAAAAACGTTGAAGCCGAGAAAACATATACTTTTACATGCTCTAAATGTGGAAAAACAGTAACCAAAACCGGAAGCGGCACTCCATCATACTCTGGATGCTTTGCTAGACAAAGCGGAGATAGTAGATCGCATATCTGGAAAAAACAATAATGTTAAACTAAAAAATTAATAATATGAAAAAATCAATCAGCATTTTATGTTTGGTATTCGGATTAATGACAGCAAAATCCACTTCTGTTTCCGAATTAAAAACCTTACACAAAACCGAGACCGCATCGGAAAAATTGGATATAAAAATCAAAAATGATACAGGCGATGACGTAAAAGTAATAAACGCAGGAAGCGGCGGAAGCTATTCCTTAACCAAAGGTGCGACAACCACGATAAAAATGGAAGAAGGTGACAAGCTGCATTATTACGACAAAGGAAAAAAAGGAGGATTAATTCTCGTAGCTTCCAAAGACATGCACGGTAAAGTACAGTTGCTGAGCAAAATAAACTAATAGCTTTTTTTTCATATATAGAACAAAAAGACTGTCATTTTCGGCAGTCTTTTTGGCTTGAACCGCTCAAAAAAATTTTATTTTTGAAAATCGTTGTTATTAAAACAAGATGATGATTTATCTTTGCACCCGCAATGAAAAAAAATCAAAAATCGGCAGCAATCGGTTTCATCTTTATTACGCTGCTCATTGATATTACAGGATGGGGAATTGTGATTCCCGTAGTTCCTGCGCTGATTCGTGAATTAATTCATAATCCGGATCTCAGTGTTGCTTCACAATACGGAGGTTGGCTTAGTTTTGTTTATGCAGGAATGCAGTTTATCTTTGCTTCCGTTTTAGGCGGATTGAGCGATAAATTCGGAAGAAGACCCATTATCTTGTTTTCGCTTTTGGGTTTTTCCATTAATTTTTTCATTCAGGCAATTGCACCCTCTATTTTCTGGCTTTTTGTAGGACGGATTTTTTCCGGAGTAACCGGAGCGAGTATTACCACAGCAAGTGCATACATTGCAGATATTTCTACCGATGAAGACCGCGCCAAAAACTTCGGAATGATTGGTGCTGCATTCGGTTTGGGATTTATCATCGGCCCCGTTATTGGCGGCGTTTTGGGACATTACGGAGCGAGAGTTCCTTTTTACGCAGCTTCTGTTCTATGCCTGATTAATTTTCTCTATGGCTGGTTTATTTTACCCGAAAGTCTTGATAAACAGCACCGCAGAAAATTCGACTGGAAACGTGCAAATCCTGTCGGTTCTTTGCTGCGGCTCAGAAAATATCCCGAAATTCTGGGACTGATTGCTTCACTTGTTTTCGTGTATATTGCAGGTCATGCGATACAAACCAACTGGACATTCTTCACCATGTACAAATTTGGCTGGACAGAAAGATTGGTCGGGATTTCATTGGGAGTTTCCGGATTTATGGCAGCTTTGGTTCAGGGATATTTGATAAGGATTATTCAGCCGAAAATAGGCGATGAACGCAGTATTTTTTACGGGCTTTTATTGTATGCAGTCGGAATGGTACTTTTCGCATTTGCCAGTCAAAGCTGGATGATGTTTGCATTTCTCATTCCGTACGGATTAGGCGGAATTGCAGGTCCCGCTTTGCAGTCGGTTATTTCATCTCAAGTCCCGAAAAGCGAGCAGGGAGAATTGCAGGGAGCTTTGACAAGTGTCATCAGTTTGACAGCGATTGTCGGTCCGCCTTTGATGACCAATACATTTTATTATTTCACTCATGACGATGCTCCGTTTAAATTTCCGGGAGCTCCTTTTTTTCTCGGGTTTTTATTAATGGCAACAAGTACGGTGATTGTGTTTTTCGTTTTTAAAAGAAAGAACAGAAATGTGTAACCGTTTTGCTTTTAACGGGAAATTATAAAATTCTGAAAATAAATTTTTATTATTATTTAAAATAAATTTATTGTTTTTCAATAAATTTTTATTATTTTTGCTGATATAATTTAAAAACTTATTATTATGTCAAAAACAAACAACTTCGTATTTTGGGGCTTATATGTTATAGCTTGGCTTATTTTTGTCGGGTTGAGTATTGAAGCAGGAGGATTGATCGTGAATTTCTTCTTCAGCATCTATAAGCCGGAATTTGTACAAAACCTTTATCAAAATTTAGATTTAAGCGAAATGTACAACCGCAGTCAATGGGATTTTTATAAGATCTATTCACTTATATTGTCAATCGCTGTTTTGAAAGCGTGCTTGTTTTACGCCGTTATCAGACTGATGCACACGATGGATTTTTCAAAACCGTTTAATCATTTCGTATCAAAACAGATTTCGTCAATCAGTTATTATACATTTTCTATCGGCATATTGAGCTATATCGCTCAAAAAACTGCGGAAACAATACCAAAAACAGAAAATCTGTATAAATTCTTTTCTGATAGTGAAGCATTTATTTTGATGTCGGCTGTTGTTTATATCATCGCCGTTATTTTCAAAAAAGGAATAGAACTGCAAAACGAAAACGATTTAACCATTTAAAATTATGCCGATAATAGTAAACCTTGATGTGATGATGGCAAAGCGGAAAATGTCGCTGAACGAACTTTCAGAAAAAGTAGGTTTAACGCTTTCTAACCTGTCGATTCTGAAAACAGGAAAAGCAAAAGCCGTTCGTTTTGGTACTCTGGAATTGATTTGCCAAGTGCTGAATTGTCAACCGGGAGATATTCTGGAGTATGTAGAAGAACCCGAGAAAGAATAAAACAGGAAAATTTTATTTAATAAAAAAATTATACATTTACTCATTATTAAAATTCAAATTAAAACATTAACCATAAAATTTTAGATTATGAAAAAGATTATTTTCACAGTTCTACTGCTTTCGGGGGTACTCTGCTCTGCTCAGGAAAAAGCCGGAAATCCTTTGGTAAATACCGAATGGGAAGGTGTTGTGAGTTCACCATATCCTGTAGATGCTGTTTTCAGTTTTAAGACAGATACCGTTGAATTATTATATAACGGAATGTCTATCGAAACAATGAAATACCGTTTAGAGGGTAGTAATATTTTGCTAACCAAAATCAGCGGAGGTTCACCATGCGATACAGCAGCTGTCGGAAAATATTCATTCAAAATTGAAAATAACAAATTGTTTTTCACCTATGTAAATGACAATTGCGAAGAAAGAGAAATGGCTTTCGATTATAAAAACGGATATACTAAAGCACAGAAATAATCTGTATCTGATTCAACCACAAAAAATATCCCCCGATTTTCGAGGGATATTTTTATATCAATTATAAATTCCTGTAATTTATTTTTTGACAGGTTTCTCTACTTCTTTATCTACCGAAGTTTTACCGTGCAGTTTTTCTTCTTTACCTCCTTTTCCTTTCAGGAAATCATAAGCAATTGCCGATGCAACGAAAATAGATGAATACGCACCAAA
>CAZHFE010000019.1:33814-34909 GCA_964532055.1 uncultured Kaistella sp.
TCAGGAAATCATAAGCAATTGCCGATGCAACGAAAATAGATGAATACGCACCAAATGCAATACCGATAATTAACGCAAAGATGAATCCTCTAAGATTGTCTCCGCCGAAAATGAATATCGCAAACAATACCAATAATGTAGTAAATGTGGTATTGAACGTTCTACCCAAAGTGCTGGAAATAGAATCATCAAACAATCCCGCCAAAGTAAGTGCTTTTTTCTCACGCAGATATTCACGGATACGGTCAAAAATAATTACGGTATCATTCAGAGAGTATCCGATAACGGTAAGAATTGCCGCAATAAAATCTTGATTAATTTCCATATTAAACGGCATTATCTTGTACAGTAAAGAATATGCTCCCAATACAATTACCGCATCGTGGAACAACGAAGCCACTGCTCCCAAAGAGAATTGCCATCTGTTGAACCTGAATAAGATATAGATAAAAATTCCTGCCAATGAAGCCAATACCGCCAAAGTTCCTCCTAGTTTTATATCTTCTGCTACAGAAGGTCCCACTTTGGTGGAAGAAATAATTCCGTAGTGGTCTCTATCTGATGCTTTGAAGGAATTGATGGTAGAAGATTCCGGTAAATAGGACTTCAATCCTTGGAATAGTTTTTCTTCGATTTCCTGATCGGTTGCCAAAGATTCGTCATCAATTTTATAATCGGTAGTGATTTTCAATTGATTTTCCGTTCCGAATGTTTTAATGTCAACAGTATTATTTTTACCATCAGTTGTTACAAACAGTGGCGACAACATATTTTTCGCTTTATCCACATCAACTTTTTGGTTGAGTTTTACAACGTAGTTTCTTCCTCCTTCAAAATCAACTCCAAATTTGAATCCGTTGAAGAACATTGAACCCACACAAATTGCAGTAAGAACTGCGGAAAAGATATACGCATATTTTCTTTTCCCGATGAAGTCAATCCAAATATTTCTGAAAAGATTCTTGGTCATCGGTGTCCATACAGAAAGTGATTTTCCTTTTTCCAAACGGTTAAAAATCATTACCCTTGCTAAACCGATGTTGGTAAAGAAAGTCATCAAAATACCGATGATTAAGGTAACTGCAAAACCTTTAA
>CAZHFE010000020.1:0-34163 GCA_964532055.1 uncultured Kaistella sp.
TTTCTCCCCAAATATAATGTTCGGAATTTGATTGATTTTTAATTTCAAATTTCATGCTTTCGTTCTATAAATAAAATTGTTTCTTCATGACAAAATCATTCAAACATTTCCGCCCATCGAACAGGTTTTATCACTGCAGAATCATATAAATCTTCCGCAGATTTGGTTTTTTCGAGTTTCGGATAAAGATTAACGCCGATAAGTTTCAGTTTTCCATTTTCCACCCAATTTTGTTCTGCAACCGCCTGATTATATATATCTTTCTGTAATTTTCCTGATTTCAAAATTTCGATATAACCGCCGTTTTCTTCAATTTCAAGGAAATATTTCCAACATTTTTCTGCGAATTGCTGTGTTATATTTTCGATATAATAACTTCCGTTTCCGGCATCATCAAAGACATTGATGATACTTTCGTATGCCAAAACAATCTGCTGTTTGAACGAAATTTCTTCAGAAAGCAAATCAGGATTTTCTATTTTGAAATCGTTGCTGAAAACGGCATCTGCACCGCCAATCATTGCCGAAGAAAGTTCTAATGTTGAGCGAATAAGGTTATTTTCGGCATCGTTTTTTGATTTGTTTCTGAGCGAAGTTTCCGCAAAAATATACGGAATTTCATTCAACCCGAATTCTTTTGAAAGTTGGTTAAACAATAATTTAAACGCACGTATTTTGGCAATTTCAAAAAAATAATTTCCGCCGTTTGCAAATCTGAAAACAAGCGTTTTAAGAATTTCTGCCCCGAAAATTTCCGTCAAATCTTTTGCTTTTGCCAATGCAATCCCCAATTGCTGAATGATTGAAGCACCGGAATTTTGGTGAAGCGACACATCAATACAGATATTTTTTTCAAAGTTTTTGGCTAAAAGTTCTTTGCCAAGTTGCTCATTAATCTTCGCTTTTTCATCATCTGAAAACAAGTCTATTAAAGAAAAATAACGGTTGTTTTCATCTGCAGAAATATGTTCCGCCAAATCTTTGTTGTTTATAAAAATCGTTTTCTCATCGAGATTTTCTACATTTTCAACGAGCAAAAAAGCAAAAATATTTTCTTCTAAATTCTCGTGATATTTTGCAACAAGATGAGTAGATTCTTCCACTTTCGGCAGATTTTTCAAAGGAGAAGAAACCGAATCGTAATAAGGTTTTACCGTGATTCCCTCCAGATTTTCTTTGCAGAGGATTTCGTAAATAACATCGGTTTTCAGTTGCTTTTTAACTAAATTTTCCCAATCGTAAAGTGAAGTTTTGCTGAACATCAATACTGTTTTTTGTATTTATTTTGTAAAGTTACGGTTTATCAGCGAAATTGAGATTTTTTAAGTTGATAATTCCAGCCAGCGCATTTCGTAATTTTCCAGCGTTTCGGAAACGGTTTCTAATTCAGAAGAAAGCACAGAAATTTTTTCGTAATCACTTTCGTTATTGAGTTTATCGAGAATATTGTTTCGCTGTTTTTCTAATTCTGGCATTTCTTTTTCGATTTGTTCAAGTTCTCGCTGTTCCTTAAAACTGAGTTTTTTCTTAGATGGAAGATTGGAGCTGGAAGATGGAAGTTTTACAGATTCCGTTTTAATATTTTCAATTTTTTCGGTCTTCGTGCTTCCCGCTTCCATCTTACTAAATTCTCGATATTCCGAAAAATTTCCTGTAAAACCTTTTATTTTTCCGTTTCCCTCAAAAGCCAGAACGTGATCCACAATCCTGTCCATAAAATAACGGTCGTGCGAAACGATAATCAGACAGCCCTGAAAATTCTGTAAAAAGTTTTCCAAAACCGTTAAAGTCGGCAAATCCAGATCGTTGGTCGGTTCGTCAAAAATCAGAAAATTCGGATTCTGATACAAAACATACATCAGATGAAGCCGTCTTTTTTCTCCGCCCGAAAGTCTGGAAATCGGCGAATACTGCGTTTGGTCGTCAAACAAAAACAACCGCAGAAACTGCGATGCGGAAATGGTTCTTCCGTTTGCCAAAGGAAAATTTTCGCCAATTTCTTTGATGAAATCAATTACTCTTTCGTCCTCTTTATAAGTCAAACCTTTTTGTGAAAAATATCCGAATTTTATGGTTTCTCCAGTTTCAATTTCCCCCGAATCTTTTGGTTCAAAACTCTGAATAATATTGAGTAAAGTCGATTTTCCTGCTCCGTTTTTTCCGACAATTCCTACTTTTTCTCCTCTTTGAAATTGGTAACTAAAATCTTTCAACAAAACATTATCGCCGTAACTTTTATTGATGTTTTTCAGTTCCAGAATTTTTTTTCCCAATCGTTTCATCTCGAAATCGAGTTCCAAAGCATCTTTCTTGGTATTGGTCTTTGCAACTTTTTCGGTGTCGTAGAAAGCGTCAATTCTCGATTTTGATTTTGTAGTTCGTGCTTTCGGCTGTCTTCGCATCCATTCCAATTCCTTTCGGTAAAGGTTTTGCGCTTTATCTATTGTGGCGTTCAGATTGTCTTCGCGAATCATTTTGTTTTCGAGATAAGTGGCGTAACTTCCGTTGTGAACGTAAAGATTTTTGTCTTCCATTTCCCAAACCATATCGCAGACAGAATCCAGAAAATAACGGTCGTGCGTTACGAGAAGCAATGTAATTTTCGCTTTTGAAAGATAATTTTCCAGCCATTCCACCATTTCCACATCGAGATGATTGGTCGGTTCGTCCATTATCAGAAGCGTATGACGATGTTCGGCTCTGGTTTCTGTCAAAAGTTTTGCAAGTGCAACTCTTTTAATTTGTCCACCGGAAAGTGTTCCCATTTTTGCGGAAACATCTGAAATTTTCAGTTGAGAAAGGAATTGTTTCATTTCGTTTTCCAAATCCCATGCTTTCTGATTTTCCATTTCGGCAATGGCTTTTTCCATTTCGTCGGGATTTTGGGAAATCAAACTTTGGTGATATTTTTTCAATGCCTGAATCGGTTTTGAATCTAAAGTCATCATAAATTCTTCCACCGAAAGTTCAGGATTAAAATCAATCTCTTGGTCGAACAAAACTAACTGAATGTCTTTATTAATCACCACATTTCCACTGTCTGCAATTTCTTTTCCCATTAAAATTTTCAGCAGGGTTGATTTTCCGCTTCCGTTTTTGGCAACAATGGCGATTTTGTCTCCCTCGTTTACATTGAAAGAGATATTTTCAAATAAAACTTTGATGCCGTAAGATTTGGTAAGGTTTTCTGCAGAGATGTAATTCATTTTGATAAACGATGAATGATGATTGATAAATGATTTGCGAAAATACGGAAATGATGATAGATGAAAAAATTTTGAAATGGCTTGTAAATTTCCACTCTCTTATCAAATGAATATTTTATCACATTTATTCTTAATATTATATTTCCTTTCTATTTTAATCATTTATTTTTGGGAATAAATAAACTTTTTGACAATAAGAATAAAAAATATAAATTTGTAAAATAACCATTTCATTATGAAAACTCTATCTCTCAAAATCATTCTCTTGCTGTGCCTTTTTTTCAGCGTAACTGCGTTTTCGCAGGAAACGGAAATTGTAAAACTATTGAACAAAGCCCTGAAAGAAGACTTTGCTTTCCGTTCCGAGAATCACCCTTTTCAGGATACGCTGAAAATCATAAAACCTTATACCATTGCAAACGGTGTTTTGTCCGTAGAAGTAGAATCCAAAAACGGAGGTTACCATTACATAGAAAAGCAGGAAGTTCCGCTTTCTAAAATAATTGCCATTGGGAAAGACATCAATGTGATATTTGATACCAAATATGATGCGGTGAAAATCTCGGTCATTTATTTGAAAAAACCATTGGGTAACGAGAAAGACGGCACAAAAACCAACGATCTGTTCTTTACCGGAGTCCGCTACCGGAAACAGAACCAAAATCTGGGAGAAGCATTGCAAAACGCATTTCGGAAAGCAGGATATGGGATAGATGTGGGAAGTTGGTATGATTAAAAAATTTAAACTATTAAAATAAGTAAATTATGAAAATCTTAACTACAACTTTCTTTATCTTTTTACTTGTGCAATTAAATGCCCAAAAATCACCTGTAGTAAACTTGGATGGTTTATGTACTTGCATATCAACTGCTATGGAAGAAGATAATGATCATCCTAATTTTTATAAATATCAAACCAAAATACTTTCGGAAGCACACGTTATTTCGACCGATAATAAAGAAGAAATTAAAAAAAAGGTTCAAGATTTTTGGAAAAAAAACGAAAATTTACTTTTCTGTGATTCTTTAGATTTTAATGTGCCAAACGGCTCAATTGTGAAACTTGCTGTTGCCAGAAGATTTGAAGATTTTATTGATGATGTTACTGAAACTTGGAATGTAGATTTAAATAAAATCGACGCTTCAGATAATAAAACTGTTTTGGATTATGTAAAGTCTGAAATTGAATTAAGAAAAGGTTCTCTTCACGAACCTGTTTTGAAAAGATATTATAAAAAACTTCGTGATGCCGGAGCAAAACATAAATCGGAATTGTAAAAGAAAGAAAAAATTAACTAACAAAAAACTTAATATTATGAGAACTCAAATTTACATTTTACTTTTAGCAATATGCCCGGTTTTGTTTTTTGGGCAAAAACAACCCACTAAAGAAGAATGCGTGGAGTTTGAAAAAACAATGGCAAATTTCAAGAAAGCTTTTTCAGAATATGGGATAAAATATGAGCAGCAGGAAAAAAAATTGAACGAGCTGATGTCAAAATTCAACAGTTCGGTAGATATAGACAAAGAACTGCCGGAAAAAATTCAAAAACTGTTAAATGAAATTGCCGCCTATAAAAACGACTCTATCAAACCTAAACTTGATTTTTTTATAAAAGCCAAAGCTTTTTATCTTTATAAAGGTTTTCCGGAGGGAGATATAAATACGCTTTCCGGCTATAAAGATAATGCTGCTATAAAAAAACTTTATGAAACTGCACTAACCAATACCAACAATGTGCAGAAGCCAAAAGAAAATGATGAAGCCATTACTAAAAATACTTTAAAGGATGCTCTACGCAGTGTTATAGAAGCGAATAAGGATTATGAAGCAAAAATTGGGGTGATAAAGTTACTGGATTCTGCTACTATATATCAGCATCGGTATTGGAAAAAAAACAAAAAGAACCTTAATAGTGAGACCAATTTTACATATCGGGTTTTGGGGCTTAAAACAAGAAGAAAAGTATTCGACCAAATTGTTTTTGAATGTGAAAAAAAGAATATTGATAAAACAAAAGTTATAGATAAAAGAATATCGAATGTTGAAAAAATAAGAGTTATTTGTGATATAGACAGCACAGATAGTTTTATAATGCAAAGAATAAAAATAGATAGTGTAAAACTTGATATAAACGAAGGACTGATAGAATATGCAAAAGTTTTTTATAATAAAGGTCAGTATTTTTATAATAAAAAAGCCCCGATTCCGATACTGGAGTTAGAAAGACGGGCAAATGACAGACTGTATAATACTGTTGGAGATGAGTACATTTATTTGAAAGACATTTTAGACTTCGATTATGACAAAAGATTCAATTTTCTTCCGGATGACGGCACTTTTACTTTAAGTGAAAAATATAACACCAAAACGTTATATAAAAATACGAGTGTCAACAGTCTTATTAGCTTTACTTCTTTTTCGGATTTGTTAGGATTATTGGGAGACCAACCCAACTCACTTGTAAGCTTTGAAGGAAGCGCAAAATTCTATCTGCACAGGAAAAACATCACGGATACCTTTCTATACCTGTTCCCATCAATTCAGCCTCATTTCCATTATAATAAATTAGACAGTAAATTCGATATGGTAAATATAGGGACTGCTGATCAATCTAAAACAATAAATGCTGTAGAAGTTTACAGGAGAAATGCTTATTCCGTGGGAATAGATTTAACAGCATTCCGGTGGGATTGGCGACCATCCAATTCTTTAGAGATAAAAGGCGGATATTCCTATGCAGCTACTATTGGAAAAGTAGATAATATTGATGTCAAATTCGTAAACCATTTGAAATTTGCGGAACTCAACCTGAAATCAAAAATAATCAATAATTTCGGTATTGAAACGTATGCACGATATATCTGGCTGGATATGAAAGAAAATGAAGAATTAAAAAAGGGGGGATACACTGAAGAAAGCCACAAGCAAATGATAGCTTTCCGCGGTGGCGTTTATTATATGCCGCCAAAAGGAAAAGGAAAAGATAAAATCTTTTTAAGATTTACCAATTATGTAGTATTTAATGGTAGGTCACATGATTTTTCCCAATTGCAGGTAGGATTTACAAAAGCTTTGGATTTATAAATATGATATTGAATGTTTATTCTATCTTAAAAATTTCGCTTCATTGCACAGGTTTCCGAACTTTTAGGATTAAGTAAAAATTAAAAACAATACTATGAAAACCCTACTCCCACTTTTCATATTCTTCCTCTCCATACCTCATTTAAAAGCCCAAACAGAATTCAAATGCAATGAACCCATTGCTATGGGAGCACTTTGTTCCTGCGTTTCTGACAGAAGACAAGATACCCGAGAAGACAGTCCTTATGAATACGAATTTGAGGAAAGAATTAATAAACTGGCTTGTGTAGATATTACTAAAGATTCTCCTGAAACTATTAATAAGAAAATTCACGATTGGTGGGTTCAAAATGAAAGAAAAGTGATTTGTTATGGAGCAAGTTTCAATGTTGCAGGCGGAAATCTTCTAAAATTGGCGGCTTACACTGCTTTTACTGAAGTTTTAGTAAGAGCCGTTTATGATTGGAAAATTCCTTTGAACACTGTTGATGAAAGTGACGGACTAACAACGCTCGATTATATAAAAGATGAAATAGCCAAAAGTAAAGATCAGCCAAAAGAAAAAGCACTAAAAAGTTATTACAATCTTTTAAGAAAAGCCGGAGCAAAGCACAAGTCTGAACTTACTTCCGAAGAATTAAAAAGTAACGGACACAAATATTGTCCTGCAAATGCACCTTGTAAAAATTAATTTTATAATATGCAAAACCGCTTCACAGACGAGAACAAAACCGCCCGAGATTTCTACGCAGAAGTCTGGGTGGTTTGTCCCGGCTGTTCCAAAAAAGCCATTGCTAAAACCATTATAGAAAAGAAAGTTGCAAGATTGCAATGCCAAAATTGCGGCTATAACAAAGAAGTTTTTATAGAATCAAAATTAAAAATAATCGGAGATACCGCAGAATGTCTGGATTCTGCAAATTCATTTTTCGGGGCAGAACTTTGGTTGAAATACCCGTTCAAAAGCGATTTTTTCATTGCTTACAACGGAGAAGAGTTAAAATATCTGGAACAATATATCTCAGCAAATCTGCGTGAGCATAAAGACAGAATAGGTTTCACGCTTTTGGAAAAACTCCCGAAATTCTACCACGAAGCGAAGAACAGAAAAGCGTTACTCGCCATTATCCAAAAACTGAAAAACAAGAAATAAGAAACCGCAGAAAATCGGTTTTTTTTGTTTTTGGCAATATTGTTTATAAAAATATATTAATTCTTGTATTCAAATCCAAAAAAGTTGTGTTTTAAAAACAAAACTCCTAATCCAGCGTCATTCTCTTCAAACTCCAAAGATTGCCGTTGTAAACATTTAAATCTACTTTTGTATTGATGCCGTAAACGATTCCGCTTTCCGTGAATTGCCAAAAATCCCAATCGTCATTTGGCGAAGGTTGCGGAACATCATTGTAATTGGCGAGCCAAAAAGGATAACCATCAAAGTTGCCTCTCAAAAAATCTTTATAGTAATGATAATAAGTATAGATAATGGGTTTTGTGCCGTATTTTTCTTCCACAATTTTGCACCATATTTTTAAATCTTCAATCAGTTTTTCTTTGGATTTTCGTATGGGTATTTTTTCAATATCTAAAATCGGGGGCAAGTCGCCGCTTTCTAATTTTACATTTTCCAGAAAATTATTTGCCTGAAAAACAGGATCTTCATCGGCTCTGTAAAAATGATATGCACCGCGAATCAGTTCGTGTTTTTTTGCAGATTCCCAAAAATGATTGAAATTTTTATCGGCACTTTTATTACCCATTGTCGCACGCAGAATCACAAATTTTATAGGAATACTGCGGTTTCCGATGCTCAAACTGTCCCAATTGATGTCTTCTTTTTTTTGATAATGAGACACATCGATACCGAAAGTTTTTCCTACATAGTCCCCGATAATTCTGTTGATTCTTTTTTCTTCAAACTCGGTGTTCGATAATTTTCTATGCTCGAATTTATTGAAATACATCGCATAGTAAAATGCAATTTTTTCTTTTAAATAAAAACCCGCCCCGAAAAGTGCAATTGCTAAAATCAGCAACAAAATCTCTCTGCGCAATAGGAAATGTCTTTTGCGATTTTTATGAATTTTTCGGGTGGTTTTTCTTTTTACGGGTTTCTTTTTTAACATCGGCTTACAAAAATAATTTTTTGGAAAACAAAATCCTCGAAAAAAATTGAGTAACTGAAGTTTTATTTAAAAAACTGCCATTTCGGGATAATCGCAAGCAAACCGATGCCGACATAAAGAAACATATTGGTAACATCAGTATAAAGAAATGTGGAAAGGTAATAATTGTGAAACAGAAAATGTGCAACCAATGCAGCAGGAAAAACAAATGCACCGATTTTTCTGTACAAATAGATCAAAACCAAACCTGCAATCATCAAGAAATCTACAAAGAAAATAAGGTAAAAATACCAATCGGGAATATTCGAATCTTGCTGCAAAAACTCATCATAATCTATACCGACTCCCATTAGCGTAAAAAAAAGCATTGCGCAAAGCGACAAGATAAAGCCCAAATCTCTCTTCGAACTTTCATGAGGAAACGTATCATTCATAATGGTAAAAATAAAAAAAACTTCTGAAAAAATTCAAAAGTTTTTTAGATTTTGGTGATGAAAGCCAAATCAGATGGAAACCGCATGAATAAGCCGGTTCTTGTCAGAAAGATATTCTTCCATAGAAATCATACTTTCTGTACGCATCACATCTTGTATATCGTCAATCTGATAAATGATTCTTTTGGCATCTTCGGTATTTTTTGCTCTCACTTTGCAGAAGATATTGTATTTACCGGAGATTACACTTGCTTCAATGACATTCGGAATGGTAGTCAATTCTTTCAGCACTTCTTGTGTTCTGTTTGATTTTGTAAGCAAAATACCGATAAATGCTGTAAAATGAAAGTCTAATTTGCTGTAATCTATATTCAGTGAAGAACCCAAAATAATTCCTGCATCTTCCATTTTCTTTACTCTTACGTGGATAGTTCCTGCAGAAACATCCATCTGTTTTGCAATTTCAGTAAATGGCATTCTGGTATTTTCTACCAAAAAATCAAGAATTTTTTTGTCTATTTCGTCGAGTTGATAGTTCATTTTATATTTTTTATAAATTTAATAATGATTAGTAAATATATCTGCAAATTTACAAAAAAATATTAAAATGAAAAAAAATAGCGATACTTTAACAATTTTTAATAAAAATTTAGTGTTTTGAACAAAAATATTTATTTTATCGTATCTTTTTTAATAGAATCTTTTTTAATTTCGTTTTCAGTGGTTTGCTGTCTTTCATCTTTTTTCTTTCTTTTAAAGAAACTATTAAAACTTTTGCTGTACACTACACCCACTCCGTAACTTTGGTTAGAACCGGCAACTCCTGTTCCTGCTCCCAGCAATCCTATGTTTGATGGTTTAGAATAAGCCCGAAGTAAACGTGTTCCGTCATTTTTCTTTGACCAGTCATATTCTATAGTACCTTCTCCGGAAAGATATTTCTGATTAGTATTTTCGGTTTTAGAAACGGGTACTCCAAATCCTGTTTTCACTTTTATTCTCGGTGAAAGCGCAAAACTCACACTTGCATTTGCTCTGTCTGCAGCAGAACCTGTGTCGTCTTTCAGATAATCCAAATCTATCTGAAATTCATTACTAATGGTATTCAGCACAGAACCAAGCTGTTTGAAAAGTAGGTTGTAGCCGGAATTTTCTAGTGTACTACCCAAATTGAAACCGGTTGCAAAATTATTGACATTAAAACTATTGAGCACTAAAACAGAACCGAACTGTATTACTTTTTCGTCTTCATTATTCATTCGTTCAGCCAAAGCTTCGCGCACGTTGCTTGATACATCTATCGCAGAAACGCCGAGTTTTATGTCGGGATTGGTAAGTGTGCCTGTAATTCTGGTGGAAAGCAAAGTCCCAATTGGCGGCAAACTTCCCATGTTCAGGTATTGTCCGGCGTTGGTTACCGTTCTGAGATAGGTGGCGTTAATATCTAAATCCGGCGACATTGCATTTCCGTCCCACCGAATGCTGCTTCCTTTGGTAATCTGAAATTTCCTGTTCAGAATCGCTTTGGAAACAAAAGTTCCGTTGTCCACAAAATAATCTCCGTTCATGGCAATTGTTCCTGTTCTGCTCATGTTAAAACGCAGTCGTTCTGCTTCACCTCGTACCGTAATATCACCAATATCATCTCCTACCAAAACGTTTACGGTAGTTCCTCTGTCAACAGATAAGGTAAAATCTACGTTCATATTTGCTCCGGTTTTTTTGCGATTTTCAACGGTTACTGTTCCGTCATCTTCTCTTTTCAAAAATCTGAGCATTTTGAATTCTTCAACATTGGTGGTTGAATTACTGTTGAAAGTAAATACCGAATTGTTTAGTGCTTTGAAAGGGACTTCATGAGAAGTTTCTATGCTTAATCCGGAAACCGGTCCTGAAACGTACAAATCTCCTTTTCCGTAAACTTTTCCCCAAAAAAGGTCATAATCTTTCTGTGTGGTATTCAGCACCATAAGATTATCTGCATTCATCACCAATTGTACCGCCATAGAAGAAAGCGTTTGAAACTGAATCGCTCCCGAAATAGAACCGCGCGAATTTGGTCGTCCGTCTTTTACGCCAATGTCATTCAGTACAGCCAAACCTCGCGAAAGTGAAATCACCGTATCGTCAAACGAATAATCAACTCCCGTGAAATCGAGCTTTAATCCGAATTTTTTCAGAGCAATATCACCACTGTAATCTAAATCGCTGAGTTTTCCGGAAACCTTAAAATCTCCCGATGCTTTTCCGCGCATATTAGAAAAAATACCGTTTACAAACTGCTGTGTAAAAGCAAGGTCAAAATCTTTCATTTCTGCCGTCAAATCATAAATTGATGACGAACCGCGATTATCAATAGTTCCGGTAAGATGCAGATTGTTGTATCCTGCTATTCCTGATGATGTTACTTTTCCTTCCACATCAAAAACATTCGGAATTGCGTTATTTTTTACTGAAATATCAATATTTCCCATATTAATACCGTTCATCAAAACATCAGAAACATTCAAATCAACAATAGGTTCCAGATTGTTATCGTTCATTTTTATATTGAAATTTCCATTGGCAATTCCTTTCATATCCATACTGTTTTCGCTTTTGGTCAAGGCAAAAACTTTGGCTATATCAAGGTTTTTCACTTCTCCTTGTGCGGAGAAATCTTTTGTCGATTTGAAATAAGATTCTTTTAAAAGCAGCTCACTGTTATCAGAATAAATACGAAGGTTTTCTATAAGGAAATCTCCGGTTTTTTTGCGGTAAGTAATTGAATGGTTCAGTTCGGGATTGGTATCAACGCTCCATGCAACATCATTAAATTTAATGGCAGTCGGCTCAAATCTGAAAACATAATCTCCCGCAGAATTGTTAGTTTGGTTAATGTTAACAGCATATTCTTTAAGTTCCTGCTTCGCTTCTTCTTCCGGTGAACCATGCTTGAAATTCGCAGCGAGATGCAGAATTTGCCCATTCTCATTTCTACCGCTTAAAGTAATGTCTTTCAGTATATTTTGATTGTACTCTACTCTATCTATTTTAGCAAAAATCTGTTCGGCAAGATTTCCTGTATTGATTCTTACCGAGAGATTGTCAATCATTGCACTGTCTTTGGATATGTTATCTCTTTCAGAAATTTTGTACTCGGGATTTGCTTTTGCCAATGCTTTGTCGGCTTCAGAAATTTCCTGTTTTTTGGTCATTATATATTTCAAATTCGGTGCATCTATATTCAGAATGAGATTATTGGCGTTTCCGTCATAAGAACCGTTTATTGATGCACCATTTCGGAGTTGTAAATCGGGTTCGAAGAAATTAACCAAATCTTGTTTCAGATCAAAATTTATGGTAAAGTTTTGGTTGCGGTATAGTTTTTTCGGAGAAGGTCCTACCAAAATTTTCCCGATTGCGTTTTCTACCATTCCTGCTAAATCTTCAAGGTTGAATTTCCCAGAAATCTGTCCGTTTACAGCATTCGGAGCGTCGATGGAAACAATGCGGTTTCCGTTTTCAAAAAACGCTTTTACTTTTGCATTCTGAATGTTGTATTTTTTTGTTCTGTCAGCAAATTTTACTTCACGCAAATCGGTATCAAGATTGAGATCGTTGAGATTAGTCATCGCAATTTTACCTTTAACCGCACCAGAAACGATTCGGTTTCCTTTTCCTCCGGTGAAATAATTAATATTGAGATGTTTCACATCGGCTTCAACATCTGCATATATTTTTTTGGTGCTGAAATCAATCAGTCCTTTCACATCTGCTTTTGCGTTTTCATCATTTACACGAATAATTCCGGTGTATTTTCTGTGGTCTAAAAATCCGTCTAAATAAGCATCATGAATGACTTTATCCATAATTTCAATTTTATGAATGTGCGAATCGGTTTTCAAACGCATGGTATTAACATCGAAACTTTCGCCCTGAAAATTGAAGTTTCCGGAAATCAAACCGACTTCTTTGCTCTTGGTAATGGCTGCAACATTCAAATCATTTACTATTGCATTTCCACGGTATTTCGGCAGATGAGAGCTATAATCTTCCAAATGGAAATTATTGATTTTGGCTTGACCGATTCCGGTAATTAGATTTCCGCTCGGTACAAAAACCTGTTGCGGATTTATACTTGCAGCACCATCATATTTAATTCTTCCGAAATCATCAGCAAAGTTTTGCATTTTTGATGAAATGAAATTCGGCATCATCGCTTTCAAATCTTTATAGGTAAAATCGGTGGAAAGCGACTGTGTTTCTATTACAAAATTCCCGTTTAAAATGTTAGAAATTTTAATTTCGGAAGTTCTTATTTTAACCTGCGGATTGCTGAGTGCAAAATTGCTGAGCGTAAATTTATTCAGCGCACCGCTCATATTTCCGGTGATGTTGATGGGTTTATAATTGTCCCAATCGGTTACGAAATAACTGATATCGTATCCGCTGATTTGGCTGCCTTGTTTCAGCTGCATATCCCATTTTACTTTGTTGGAAAAATCGCCCCATTTCCCGTCATTCAGGTTAAATTTCAAATCGCCCTGCAAAAGAGAATGTTCTGTATTGAAAGTCAAATCCTCCAAAGAAAGGAATTTTTTGTTCAGTGTAAGATTGGTGCTGAATGTTTCTACAAAATGTTTTTTGCCCCATCTTTCGGTAGTAAAACGCAGGTTATTGATTTGCGCAAAAACATCGGGACCTTTCACGCGGAGTTCGGGAATAACCAAACTCAGATTTTTCGCATCTAACCATTTTCCGGCTTCTCCTTCAGTATTTCTATTAATAACAGAAGCGGTGGAATTGGTAATATATACCCTTGTTTTCATTTCAAAGGGAGCTCTTTTCGGATCTGATGGTTTACCGTCATCAAACAAATCTATGAAGCGGATAAAGTTGGAAATACTGTCGTCTTTATAAGTGATGACTTTCAAATCCATTCTATCCAAAGACATTGACTGAAACCTTAAATTCCGGGAGTTGCTGATAATTGAAAACCAATTGGAATCGGCATAAAGTTTTTTGGCTTTTAGAAAAGGAAAATTTCTGTTATCTTTCACCACAAGTTCATTCAGCGTGATGTTTCCGAAAATATCTACATCGGCATTTTTAAAGCTGATGTTGGTTTTCATTTCTTCGTTCAAAAATTTATCGGTTGCTTTTTTTGCCGCCCAATCTTTAGTCGCCGGTAAACTTACAATAAGGATGAAAAGAGCAATAATGCTGATTACAGACCAAAATAAAATCAGGAGTAGTTTTGCCCACCATTTATAATCTGTAACATCTTTTGTAGCTTGTTGCACAAATTCACCTGCGGTTTCTACAGGATGATGAATGGCATCATCAGCAAGTTCAGCGGCTTCTTTCACTGTTTTTTGCACCTGATCAACACCTTTTTTCACAGAATCTTCAATATTCTGTGAAATAGATTTTTTATTTTCTTTATCGTTATTATTCTCTAAATTTGCCATTGATGAATGAACCAATAATTTTAGGGATAGAATCTTCCTGCGACGATACTTCCGCTGCAATAATTTCGGGAAACAATATCCTAACCAATATTGCCGCCAATCAAAAAATTCACATTGAATATGGCGGAGTTGTGCCTGAATTGGCTTCAAGAGCACATCAGCAGAATATTATTCCTGTTGTAGAAAAAGCCGTCAACACAGCAAATATACAACAAAAAGACATTTCAGCGATTGGTTTTACCAGAGGTCCCGGTTTATTGGGTTCTTTACTGGTCGGAACTTCTTTTGCAAAATCGCTTTCGATGAGTTTAAATATCCCTTTAATAGAGGTTAATCATCTTCAAGCACATATTCTGGCGCACTTTATTGAAGATGCAAATCCGGCTCCTCCGAAATTTCCTTTTTTATGTTTAACGGTTTCCGGAGGACACACCATGATTGTTTTGGTCAAAGATTATTTCGACATGGAAATTATCGGAAAAACTACGGATGATGCTGCAGGAGAAGCGTTTGACAAAATCGGAAAAATTTTTAATCTCGATTATCCAGCAGGACCAATTGTTGACAGATTAGCAAAAGAAGGAAATCCCGATGCTTTCAAATTTAATAAGCCACGACTAGAAAATTACAATTATTCGTTCAGCGGGGTGAAAACTTCGGTTCTATATTTCATTCAGAAAGAAGTGAAAAAAAATCCGGATTTTATTAAAGAAAACCTAAACGATTTATGTGCTTCTGTTCAGAAAACCATTATCGAAGTTCTGATGAATAAACTGGAAAAAGCGGCGAAAGAACTGAACATTAATGAAGTTGCAATTGCAGGCGGCGTTTCTGCAAATTCGGGTCTGAGAAAAGCAATGGAACTCAACAAAGAAAAACTCGACTGGAATATTTATATCCCTAAATTTGAATATACAACTGACAATGCCGCAATGATTGCAATGGTTGCAAAACTAAAATTTGATAAAAAAGAATTTACAGATTTGTCGGTTTCTGCAACTGCGAGATATGATTTGAGTGATGAATTATAAGTTATTAGTGATTAGTGATGAAATTATTTTACGGCGACATTTTTCCTAATGTAAAAATCAACGAAGATGAACAGCAACACATTGTCAAAGTTCTCCGTATGCGAGAAGGTGAAGAGATTTTTGTAACCGACGGAAAAGGAAATCTGGCAAAAGGAAATCTTGTTTTTGAAGGTAAAAAAGTCAATATAGATATTTCTGAAATCAAAGAAAATTTACCCGATTTTTCTCCCCAACTTCATATTGCAATCGCACCTACAAAAAATATTGACCGTACCGAATTTTTCGTAGAAAAAGCCGTAGAAATGGGTATTTCGGAAATTACATTTCTACAAACCGAAAAATCTGAACGGAAAAATATCAATATCGAACGATTTCAAAAACAGGCAATTTCTGCTTCAAAACAGAGTTTACGTTTTCACTTTCCGAAAATCAATGATTTAACAAAACTTCCGGATTTTATTAAAAACATTAACCCTGAAAATTCATTTGTCGCTCACTGTAACGAGAATTTAGAACGAATAGATTTAAATTCCATCTCCCAACTTCCATCTTCCAACCTAAAAAACATCACATTTCTCATTGGTCCGGAAGGAGATTTTACCGAAAAGGAAATTAAACTATTGGCAGAAAAAGGAATTCGTGCCGTTTCTCTGGGAAATCAAAGGTTACGAACCGAAACTGCCGGAATTTTCGTTGCGGCGTGGAATTATTTAATTGCATGAATTCTGCTGCAATTTAAAAGTAAATCTGCTGAATTTCTTCCGGAATTTCTGAATCTGTCTTCACAAAAATTAATGTGGTTTATTGTATTATTCAAGAATAAAAATGGTTAAATTCAAGTAAGTTTTATTGATTTTTAATTCAAGTTCATATCATGTATCTTTGCAGAAATTTAGATTTAGAAAATGTCAGAAAGAAAATTGATTACGGCAGCTTTACCTTATGCAAACGGTCCTGTTCATATTGGGCATTTGGCGGGAGTTTACATTCCTTCAGATGTATATGCAAGATTTAACAGAAGATTGGGAAAAGATGTCGCTTTTATCTGCGGTTCAGATGAACATGGGATTCCTATTACAATCAGGGCAAAAAAAGAAGGCGTTTCTCCGCAGGATATTGTTGATAAATACCACGAAATCATTAAGAAATCTTTTCAGGATTTAGGAATTTCTTTTGATGAATATTCCAGAACTACATCTAAAAAACATTATGAAGTCAGTCAAGATTTTTTCAAAACGCTCTACAATAAAGATAAATTTTTAGAAGAAATTTCTGAGCAGTATTTCGATGAACAAGCCAATGAATTTCTTGCAGATCGCTATATTGTGGGAACTTGCCCAAATTGCGGTAACGAAAATGCTTATGGTGACCAATGCGAAAAATGTGGCTCTACTCTTTCTCCTTCAGAATTGATTAATCCCAAATCAATGTTGAGTGGAAACGTTCCGATTTTAAAAGAGACAAAAAACTGGTATCTTCCGTTGAACGATTATGAAAATTTTCTGAACGAATGGATTATCAAAGGACATCAAAACGATTGGAAACCTAATGTTTATGGGCAGGTAAAATCTTGGCTTAGTGAAGGTTTGAAACCAAGAGCAATGACACGGGATTTGAATTGGGGAGTTCCCGTTCCTTTGGAAAATGCAGAAGGAAAAGTGCTTTACGTTTGGTTTGATGCTCCAATCGGTTACATTTCGTTTACCCAAGAATGGGCAGCAAAAAATGGCAAAAACTGGAAAGATTACTGGCAAAGCGAAAATTCGGATTTGATTCATTTTATCGGGAAAGACAATATCGTATTCCACTGCATTATTTTTCCTGCAATGATGAAAGCTCACGGCGATTATGTGATGCCGAAAAACGTTCCAGCTTTTGAATTTCTGAACCTCGAAAACGATAAAATTTCCACCTCCCGAAACTGGGCAGTTTGGGCACATGAATATGTTGAAGAATTTCCGAATCAGCAAGATGTTTTGCGTTATGCATTGCTTTCTTCTGCTCCCGAAACCAAAGACAACAATTTTACATGGAAAGATTTCCAAACCAAAAACAATTCGGAACTGGTCGGTATTTTCGGGAATTTCATCAACAGAGTTGCGGTTTTGATTCATAAATATTATAACGGAATTATTCCTTCTGTAAATAAAAACACCGATGAACTCAGCGAAATTTCAAAAAATGCCCAAGAAATTCATCAGTATTTAGATAAATTTGAATTCCGCAATGCTTTATCTTCACTGATGAATTTAGCACGTTTCGGAAACCAGTATCTGCAAACCGAAGAGCCATGGAAAACCATTAAAGAAAATCCTGAAAAAGCCGCAAATTCACTTTTCGTTGCTGCACAAATTGCCGTTGCTTTAGCTCAGCTTTGCGAACCTTTTATGCCGTTTTCATCAGAAAAATTATTGAAAATGTTCAATATCGAAAAATTGAATTGGAACGAAGTTTCGGGAGTTTTGATTGAATCGGGACACAAAATCAACGAAGCAGAATTATTATTCTCAAAAATCGAAGATGAAACAATTGATTTTCAAATTCAAAAATTAGAAAAAACAAAACAAGATAACAGCAAAACAAATCAAAACGCAAAACCAATGAAAGACGAAATTACCTTTGATGAATTTACAAAAATCGATTTGAGAACCGCTACAATCCTGGAAGCCGAAAAAGTGGAAAAAGCCGACAAACTTTTAAAATTTAAAGTAGATACGGGAGTTGATGTCAGAACCGTAGTTTCGGGAATTGCTGAAAGTTTCTCTCCGGAAGAATGTATCGGGAAACAAGTGATGATTCTGCTGAATCTTGCGCCGAGAAAAATACGCGGAATCGAATCTCAAGGAATGCTTCTTTTGACTACAAAAGAAGACGGAAAACTCACTTTTGTAACACCCGACGAAACCGTAGAAAACGGAATTGAAATCGGCTGATTTTTAATCTTAAATTAAATGGTCATGACAGATTTCGAAAAATACATCAAGACTTATTCGGATTTGGTTCCGTTTCCCGATTGGGTTGAAAGTATGAAATTCACAGGCGAAAATACCATTCGTATTTTTTCTGAACTTTCCGAAGAACAAAGCCGGTTCGCTTATGCCGAAGGAAAATGGAGTTTGAAAGAATTGCTGCAACATCTCATTGATGCAGAGAAAATTTTTGCCTATCGTGCGCTTCGCTTTGCGAGAAAAGACAAAACCGAACTTCCTGGTTGGGATGAAGAACTCTATGCAAAACACTATTTTTCTGATGAAAGAACAATAAAAAATTTAATCGCAGAATTTGAAACTGTTCGTAAATCGTCATCAATTTTTTTTGAAAATCTCAATCAGGAACAACTTTCCCAAACAGGAATTGCCAACAGAAATGAAATCGCCGTAGAAACAATTGGAAAACTGATTGTGGGGCACAATATTCATCATCTGAATATTATCAAGGAAAGGTATTTGCCGAAATTATAAAAATAATTAAGTTTGGAAAAAGCATTAGAAATACTTAAAAACGGCGGTACAATTTTATATCCGACGGACACGATATGGGGAATCGGTTGTGATGCAACCAATATTGAAGCCGTGCAAAAAGTATTTGAAATCAAAAAACGCGAAAAATCAAAATCCGTGATTATTTTAGTGGAAAGCGAAAAACGTTTGCAGGATTTGGTCGATGTTCCCGAAATGGCATGGGAAATTATGGATTTGAGCGAAAAACCGGTAACTTTTGTTTATGACAATCCGAAAAATTTACCAGAAAAACTTCTCGCAGAAGACGGCAGCATCGCAATCCGTTTGGTAAAAAACGATTTCTGCAAAAAACTGATTTCTAAGCTGAATAAGCCGTTAGTTTCTACTTCTGCTAATTTCAGTGCCGATAAATCGCCGATGAAGTTTTCGGATATTTCCCAGGAAATCATTGATGCAGTAGATTTTGCTGTAGAAGAAAACCGCGAAAAAATATCAGAATATTCCGGCTCTTCGATTATCAGAATCTGGAGCGATAATAGAATAAAAATTATCAGAGAATAAATCTGTATGCAATTATAAATTTCATCAAAAACGAAACTGCGACGGAGTTCTGTTTAATTTTTTTCGTAATTTTGCCCGTCTAAAAATACAACATTTGCCATAAAAATCAGGGTTTGAAAATCATCAGAGATTTTAATCATTACAAAACAAAAACACCTCTTGCATTGTCTTTGGGAATGTTCGATGGTGTGCACAAAGGTCATCAAATCATCATCAAAAAACTGAGTTCTATTGCGGAAAAGAAAAATCTGGAATCGGCGGTTCTCACGTTTTTTCCTCACCCACGATTGGTTTTTAATCCCAATGACGATTTAAAACTGCTCAACACAACAGAAGAAAAAAAATATCTTCTGAAAAAAAACGGATTGCAGAATTTATTTTTACAAGAATTTAATGAAGAGTTCAGAAATCTTACAGGAGAAGAATTTGTAAGGGATTTTTTGGTTGGTAAGCTCAATGTAAAACATCTCATCATAGGATATGATCATACTTTCGGGAAAAACAGAAGCGGAAATTTTGAACTTCTGAAAAAACTTTCGACCGAACTTGATTTTGAAGTAGAACAAATAGAAGCAGTAGATTTTGACGAGAAACATATCAGTTCTACGCAGATAAGAAATGCTTTGTCTGAAGGAAAAATAAAGGAAGCCAATGAAATGTTGGGATATGATTATTCGATTTCGGGAACAGTAATTCACGGAAAAAAAATCGGAAGAACGATTGGTTATCCTACTGCAAATATTTTAACGGATTTCGTGAAATTGCTTCCGAAGAAAGGTGCATATATTGTTGACGTTTTTGTGAAAAACCAACTATACAAAGGAATGTTGAGCATCGGTACAAATCCCACCGTTGAAGGAAATTCACTCTCAGTAGAAGTTTATATTTTAGATTTTGATGAAGATATTTATAATGAAACAATATCCGTAAACTTCCGTGATTTTCTTCACGATGAAATTAAATTTGAATCTCTGGAAAAACTCATCGAAAGATTAGATGAAGACGAAAGTTTAACGAGAAATTTTGAGTTTTAGGAATTTAAAACCTCTTCTCTCATTTTCTTCGTCAAAGAACTGAAAACCAAATCGTAAGAAGAATCGGTTAATTTCAAAATCAAATCCCGCTTCAAACCTTCGCACACAACGGTGTTCCAATGAGTTTTGTTCATGTGATACGCTCCGGAAATCTGCGGATATTTCTCCCGAAGTTCTTCACTCCATTCCGGATCGGTTTTCACAGAAATTGTTAAGGGCTGTTTTTCTAAAGGAATCAACATAAACATCTTACCTCCTACTTTCAGCACCAAAGTTTCTTCATTAAAAGGAAAAGTTTCTTGCACTCCTTTTTTGGCAAGGCAATAATCGATAAGTTCTGTGATTTCCATAATGACAAATTTAAAAAAAATCCGTTCAAAAATTTGAACGGATTTTCTGTATTTTTCAATGTTTTGTTTAAAACTTGATTACGGATTTCATTTTTTCATTTTCTTCATTCACCATATCATCATCAATTAGGATTTTTCCGGAATGTTCATCAATAATGATTTTCTTTCTCTGCGCAATTTCCACCTGTTTTTGCGGCGGAATGGTGAAGAAAGAACCTTTCGGCGCACCTCTTTCCAAACCTACAACAGCAAGTCCGTTTGATGAATTGGTACGAATTTTCTGGTATGAAGCGAGTAATCTTTCGTCTATTTTTTTAGAAAATTCTTTAGATTTTCCGAGCAGATATTCTTCTTCTTTCTGGGTTTCTGCAACCAAACTTTCAAGCTCTTCTTTCTTGAATTTCAGGTGGCTTTTCAAATCGTCGATTTTTGATTTCAGCTCGTCTAAAGTTTCGGTTTTATGAGCGATTTTCGCACCGAATTCTTTGATTCTCTTTTCCGCCAGCTGAATTTCTAATTCCTGAAATTCTATTTCTTTGCCCAATGCTTCAAACTCTTTATTGTTGCGCACATTGTCTTGCTGCGATTTGTATTTTTCAATCAAAGATTTTGCATGATTGATAACTTCATTTTTGGTATTGATTTCATCATTCTGCTCTTTAATTTCAGCTTGAAATTTTTCTTCTCTTTTTTCCAGACCTTCGATTTCTATTTCCAAATCTTCAACTTCAATCGGCAGTTCGCCTCTTGTATTTCGTATTTCGTCTAATCTTGAATCTATGATTTGCAGGTCATAAAGTGCTCTTAACTTATCTTCAACAGAGATTTCAACAGTTTTTTTAGCCATATCTTATAGAAAGTAATTTACAGGGTTGGTTTTCTCATCTGATTTTGAGATTGCAAATTTAGTAAAAATTTCCGACAAAATGTCAACTAATTGTGCAGTTACAAATTGCTCGGATTCAAAATGCCCGATGTCGCAAATCAGCATTTTTCCTTCCACCTGAAAAAAATCGTGATATTTTATATCGCCCGTTAAATACGCATCGCATCCGTTTTTCTTTGCAGCACCAATTCCGCTTGCTCCGCTTCCTCCCAAAACTCCTACTCTTTTTATTTTTTTGCCGGTGCAACCAGAATGCCGAATAACTTTCAGAGCAAATTTTTCTTTCACAAAATTCAGAAATTCCGTTTCGGTCATCTCATTTTGCAAATCACCGAATCTTCCTAAACCGAGATATTGATTTTCATTTTCCAAAGCAATCAACTGATAAGCAACTTCTTCATAAGGATGTGCAGATTTCATTGCCGCTAAAATTTGGTTTTGTTTAAAGTTTTCAAAAATCACGGAAATCATTTCTTCATCGGCGTTTTCGCGAATATTTTCTTTTCCCGAAAACGGATTGGAATTTTTTAACGGGCGAAAAGTTCCGCTTCCCGAAACCGAAAAACTACACTCGTCATAAAACCCGATATTTCCTGCACCGGCTTCAAACAAAGCATTTTTTACTTTATCTGAAAACTCTTTCGGAACATATACTTCGAGCTTCATTAAATTTTCCGTTTTCGGCATTAATATTTTTTGATTAAGCAAACCCAATGCTTCGCAAATTCCGTAGTTTACTCCAAAGTAATCATTGTCAAACGCTGTATGAATCGCGAAAATTGCAATTTTATTTTCAATGGCTTTCAAAACAGCTCTTTCTACATAATTTTTTCCGGTAATAGATTTTAATCCCGAAAAAATAATTGGGTGAAAAGTGACAATCAGGTTAAGTTTTTTGGCAATAGCTTCTTCTACCACACTTTCCAGCGCATCATGACAAACGAGGATTCCTGAAATTTCTCTGTCGGGATTTCCGCACAAAAGTCCCACATTATCGAAATCTTCGGCTTGCTGTAACGGAATTTTTTTTCCCAGTTCTGCTATTGCTTCTTTTACCGTCATTTTCATAAGTTTGTAGCGAAAATAAGAATTATTTCTTTACCCATTAATTTCAATCATCATGGAAAACGAAAAGGAACACGATTTTATCCCAGAACGCACGAAATGGAAACGACAGCTTTACCGCATTATTTTCAAATCTGACACAAAACTTGGGAAACTTTTTGACCTTATTCTTTTGATGCTTATTTTTCTGAGCACCTTCATCGTTATGATGGAAAGTGTGCAGCTTTACGATGCAAAACTGCATGTGCTTTTTGTTTCGTTAGAAATCATCATCACGATTTTTTTTACGGCTGAATATATTTGCAGAATTTTGGTTATCAGAAATAAAAAATCGTTTGTTTTCAGCTTTTTCGGGATTATTGATTTTCTTGCAATCCTACCGTTTTATCTGAGCTTGTTCTTCCCGATTACCAAATATTTCCTGATTCTAAGAATGCTCAGAATGTTGAGGATTTTCAGGATTTTGAACCTGCTCGATTTCATGAACGACGGTTATCTGATTGTACGTGCACTCAAAAATTCTTCCCGAAAAATTTATATTTTCTTATTGTTTTTGATGATTTTCTCGGTGATTGTAGGCTCTATGATGTTCATGATTGAGGGACACAGAGAGGGTTTCCAAAGCATACCGCAAAGTATTTATTGGGCGGTTGTAACGGTAACTACGGTTGGTTACGGCGATGTAGCTCCTGCAACACCACTCGGTAAATTTCTTTCGGTGATACTCATGCTTGCTGGTTATTCCATTATTGCGGTACCCACAGGAATTGTAACCGCCGAAATGCGCAGCAAACGCCAAAATATGGAATTGGTTTGTCCGCGATGCGGAAATGACGATATAGACGATGACGCCAATTACTGCAAAAGATGCGGAGAAAGGATTCCTGCGAAAGAAGAACCGGAAAAGGTTGAGTAAATTTCGAGGAAAGGATTTTTGGATTTTTTTGTTTCCATCTGTAAATTCTCACTGATTACACAGATTTCGCAGATCAAAAAAATCAGTGAAATTTGCTCAATCTGCGAGAAATGGAATTTTTCAAATCTTCAACAACTCAATTGTCCGCTCCGGATTTTCACTTGAAAAAACTGCATTTCCGGCAACCAAAACATCTGCTCCTGCATCGAAAAGTTTTCCCGCATTGTCAAGGTTTACACCGCCGTCAATTTCTATCAAAGCAGTAGAATTATTAGACAAAATCAAATCTTTGGTTTCTGCGATTTTTTTGTAGGTATTTTCAATGAATTTCTGTCCGCCAAAACCGGGATTTACGCTCATTAATAAAACCAAATCTACATCGGCAATAATATCTTCCAGCATTAAAACCGGAGTTGCAGGATTCAGAACGACACCGGCTTTTGCACCTTTACTTTGAATAAGATTAATCGTTCGGTGAAGATGAGTACACGCTTCATAATGCACGGAAACCAAATCTGCTCCATGATTGATGAATTCTTCTACATATTTTTCCGGTTCAACAATCATCAGATGAACATCTACAAATTTTTTGGCGTGTTGCTGAACGGTTTTCATCACGGGAAAACCGAACGAAATATTAGGAACGAATCTGCCGTCCATAACATCAATATGAAACCAGTCTGCTTGTGAATGATTAAGCATTTCTATATCCCGTTCAAGATTACCGAAATCTGCGGAAAGAAGTGAAGGAGCGATGAGTTTTGTTTTCATTTTTTTATATTTTATTAAGGTTTTTCTCGTCCTACAAATCTATTTTTGCCTAACAAAAACCCAATTGCTTTTTCTATATTTTTGTTAATGCTCTCTTCTGTTTTCAAAAACGATATATAACGGATGATTTCTTTCTGTCTTGATGGTGATAAGGTTTCAAAAATAATTTTTGCCTGTTTATTTTCGGTTAAAGCTTTTTCCAGTTTAGGGTTGATTTTTATATTTTTGTCGCTGTTATCAAAACCAATAGAAATTTCAATTTTTTCTCCGATTCTCTTTGGTGAGTTTGGCAGCATTTTCATATTAATATATAATCGCCATTCACCTTTATACTTTACCAAAGTCTGAGAAAATGCTTTATTTTTTACGATTCCTGAAACAGGAATGTGTCCTTTTTCTTTTTTCGATTCTTCAAAAATTTTTAATAAAATATCTTCAGGCACGTAAACAAAAGGATTTATTCCTATAATATCTAATTCTGCGGTAAAATTATACATCTTTCATTTTGTTAAAAAACATCAATGATACTTCAGTTTCATCGTTGGCTTTATTTTCAAAAGCGTTTCATAAATTAATTTAATAACATTAGAAACATCTTCTTTAGAAACCATTTCTACCGTTGTGTGCATATATCTCAAAGGAAGCGAAATCAATGCACTCGGAACTCCGCCGTTGGAATGAGCGAAAGCATCGGTATCGGTTCCGGTTGCTCTGCTTGCTGCAGCTCTCTGAAACGGAATTTTCTTGGATTTTGCAGTATCAATAATCAGTTCACGGATATTGTGATGAATACTCGGTGCGAAGAAAACAACAGGTCCGTTTCCGCATTTTTGGTCGCCCTCTTTTTTCTTTTCAATCATTGGAGTTGTCGTATCGTGCGTAACGTCGGTTACAATTGCGATATTCGGTTTTATAGTATCTGCAATCATATCTGCACCATATAATCCGACTTCTTCCTGAACGGAATTCGTGATATACAAACCGAACGGAAGTTTCTTTTTATTCTCTTTTAATAAACGTGCAACTTCGGCAATCATAAATCCGCCGATTCTATTATCCAAAGCTCTGCAAACGAAATAACGGCTGTTCATTTCAAAAAATTCATCGGGATAGGTAATCATACAGCCGACGAAAATTCCCAGATCTTCCACTTCCTTTTTGGAAGTCGCACCGCAATCGATAAAAATATTTTCTATTTTCGGAATGGGTTCATTTGCATTTGCACCTCTTGTGTGAATTGCAGGCCAACCAAAAACGCCTTTCACAATTCCTTTTTCACCATGAATGTGAACGACTTTTGACGGTGCAATGGTTTGGTCAGAACCGCCGTTTCTGATAACGTAAATCAGTCCGTCATCGGTAATATAATTCACATACCACGAAATTTCATCGGCATGAGCTTCAATGACCACTTTAAAATCTGATTCAGGATTGATAATTCCGTAACAAGTTCCGTAGTTGTCAACTTCAATTTTATCGACATAAGGTTTGATGTAGTTCATCCAAACTTTTTGTCCGTTGTGTTCGTAACCAGTTGGCGATGATGTATTTAGATATGTTTCTAAAAATTTCAGTGATTTACTTTCAAATTTCATATAAAACGGAATGAATTTTGTTACAAAGTGCTTTGTTTAATGGGAAGTAAAAGTAATGAAATTTAATAAAACGGTCATCATTTTTCTGCTGTTTTCGGCATTTATTCTTCACGCGCAGGAAATTACGCAAATGAAACCGCTCAGTGAATATGATCCGGAACTGCTGAAAACAGACGAGTTTGGCAACAAGTACTACTACGACGAAATGCAGAAAGCACGAATCTACGAAATCAACGGCGAAAATGTAGTCGTAATGGACGAGTTGATTCTGCTCAACAAACCCCGTTTCAATAATAAATTAGACCAGAATTACTACTATTTTCTCAACAAAAAACTCAATCGCGTTTATCCGCTTTTTTTGGAAGCATTAGAACAATACCGTGATCTCCAGAAAGATATGGCTGGATTGAACAGTGAAAGCAAACGAAAATTTGTCAAACAAAAACAAGATGCACTTGCTGCACAATATGAATCGCAGCTCAGAGATTTAACGACTAATGAAGGACGTGTTTTTGCAAAACTGATGAACCGTGCAACGGGAAAAACCGTTTACGAAATCATTCGCGAACTTCGCGGCGGTTGGAGTGCGTTTTGGTGGAATATAAAAGGTAATATTGCCGATGTTTACATCAAAGAAGCGTATAATCCTCATCTTGATCGAAGCGACCTTTTTATAGAATCTCTGCTGCAAAGCAATTGGAATGCCGGTTATCTGCTTCCATATCCCGGTTACAGAGATTTTAAAATGGATAAATAACTGCCGAATTTTATAAAAATTTCTCTTTCAATTTTTCAAACGCAATTTTATCTACAGGAAGCGGAAAAAGATTTTCTGCGGTATCAATAGGAATCCACTCGATTTTTTCTATACACGGATCCATAATCAGAAACTCTTTGTCATCAACAATTTCTACGAGATAATAAATGGTGAGCAACTGTTCATTTTCTCTGAACCTTGATTTCACAAAATTTTCCTGCGTATAGAGATGTTCTATGATTCTGATTTTGCAGTTCAGTTCTTCTTCAAATTCGCGGTGCAAACAATCTGTAATTCCCTCTCCGAATTCTAAACCACCTCCCGGAAATTTCATCAAATTTTCCCCCGCATATTCCTCAAACAAAACCAGAACTTTTTTGTTTTTTACAGCAGCAGCATAAATCCTGATGTTTATTTTATCTATCATCTTTATTTATTAGATGTTTCAAATTTAGCAATTTTTTGGAATTGAAATTCCCTCATTTATTTTTTATTGCTTCATAAGAATCGCATTAATCATCTCTCTTTTTCCGGGCGGTCCTGGTTTTTTTTCGACCATAAAACCGAGTGATTCCAAAATTCTTCTCACACTTCCTTTGGAAGAATATGTTGTTAAAAGCGCATTCTGTTCCATTTTTTCGGCTACCATTTCGAACAAGGGTTTTTCCCACAAATCCGGCTGTACTCTCGCTCCGAAGCAGTCGTAATAAACCAGATGAATCTTGGGTAAATCAATATTTTTAAGTTCGAAAAAATCACATTGAAATTTGGTAAAAAAGAAATTCGGTAAAATTTCAGTGGTTACATTCCATTCACATTCATGAATTTTTTGATAATATTTGTTCATTTTCGGTTCATTAAAAATAGAATGATAAGCCAATTCTTTAACTTCAGATTCATTTACCGGATATTTTTCTAGCGTATAATAATGAAGTATATGATTTTTGTCAGTTTTTAAAAATTCATCAATTGTAACCAAAACATTAAGACCTGTTCCGAAACCGAGTTCTAAAATATTAATTTCATAATAATTTATTAATTTTAATCCATTATTAATAAATACATGTATTGCTTCCTGAAAAGCACCGTGGTGAGAATGATAACTTTCATTCAAATCATTGATATACAAAGTTTTACTTCCGTCTGAAGTGGTTTTAATTTTTCTGTTCATGATAATTTTTCCCAAAATTAATTTAAAATTTTGATATTAAAAAAATTATATTAAATTTGTAGAATATCCAAAAAAATTTAAAAAATGATAATTCAAAAATCTACCCAACCAAGAATTTCAAGTTTCGATCCGAATAATTTTTCTTTTGGAAATACCTTTATCGACCACATGGTTATCTGCGAATATGAGAACGGAAAATGGGGCGAAGTGAAAGTTGTTCCTTACGGCGCACTTCCTTTTTCTCCTGCAATGATGGGCATAAATTATGGTCAAGCGTGTTTCGAGGGAATGAAAGCGTATAAAGATAAAGACGGGCAGGTTTTTCTTTTCCGCCCAGAAAAGAATTTTGCCAGAATCAACAAATCTGCTTCCCGACTTGCAATGCCGGAAGTTACCGAAGAAATGTTTTTAGGCGGATTAAAAACGCTGGTTGATTTAGAACGCGACTGGATTCCGCATGGTGAAGGAATGTCATTGTACATCCGTCCGCTGATTTTTGCTACGGAAGAAGCATTGAAAGCAAGAATTGCCAATAAATATATGTTTGCGATTGTAGCAACTCCTGCAAAAAGTTATTACACAGAACCTGTTTCGGTGAAAATATCTGATTATTATTCCCGCGCTGCAAACGGCGGTGTTGGTTTTGCAAAAGCTGCCGGAAACTATGCCGCATCTTTTTACCCAACGAAAAAAGCAATAGAAGAAGGTTATGAGCAGATTATCTGGACAGATGATTCTCATCACGAATATTTCGAAGAAAGCGGAACAATGAACGTTTTCGTAAGAATAAACGATACGATTTATACACCGCCAACTTCGGAAAAAATCTTAGACGGAGTTACCCGCGATAGTTTTATTCAGCTCGCTGAAAGCAAAGAAATTGACATAAGAATAGAACCTATATCCGTAAAATCAGTAGTAGAAGCACAGAAAAACGGAACACTGAAAGAAGTTTGGGGAGTAGGAACTGCAGTAGTAACAAGTGTTTTTCAGGCATTGGGTTACAAAGGAGAAAAATTAGAACTTCCGGTGCTTTCTGCCGAAGAAAGCTATGCTTTGACCCTGCAAAAAGCATTGGTTGATATACAAACCAACAAAGCAGAAGATCCTTTCGGTTGGAGGGTTTTGGTAGAAAAAAATATTTTGGAAACGGTATAAATATCAAAATATCATCACAAAAAACCAGGTAAAAATTTTATCTGGTTTTTTTCGTTTTAGGATATGATTCTAATTTCTTATTTTCGCAAAAGTTTTCATGAAAAAAATAATTCTTATTTCATTGGTTTTGTTGATTGGCTGTACAAAAAACAATCAGCCACATCCTCCTATAGGTGGATTTTTGAGCGAAGGAGATTTGAATACCTCCAAAAATCGCACGAAAACCTTGAACGAAATTGAGAGAACCCAAATACAGGATTGGATTAATAACCAGTCGGAAAAATTTTATCCGACAAGTTCTAATTACTGGATTAATGTAGAAAACCTGCATGAGAAAACACCCAAAAAAGACGGCGAAGAAATATCTTACCAATATGATATTTATGATTTCGACCACGTAAAATTATATGATGAACCGAAGAAAATAGAGCATGTAAAATTCGGGAAGTTTGAAGAGCTGAAACCTGTAGAAGATGCATTGAGATACCTCAGCAAAAATCAGGAAGCAACACTGCTCATTCCCTCTTCATTGGCTTTCGGAACGTATGGCGACCAAAACAAAATCAGCAATGATCTGCCTGTAATCATCAAATTAAAAGTATTGTAAAAAAAATATTCAATGATAAACAAAAGCTTTTTGATTGCTATAGCAGCAATATCTTTAACAAGTTGTAGTACCCCAATTTATAAAAAAATGAACGTAGAAAAAGAAACTTATGAAAGTCTGAATGAAGGACTTTATGCCAATCTTCAAACATCAAAAGGAAACATGATTGTGAAATTTGAAGATAAAAAAGCACCGGTTACGGTTGCCAATTTTATTGGTTTGGCGGAAGGAAAAATAGACAATACCGCAAAACCGAAAGGAACTCCGTTTTATGACGGAACTATCTTTCACAGAGTCATCAAAGATTTTATGATTCAGGGAGGTGACCCGAAAGGAACAGGAATGGGAGATCCTGGTTATAAATTTGATGATGAAAAAAATGACCTAGAACATACCGGAAAAGGAATCCTCTCAATGGCAAATTCCGGTCCGAATACCAACGGTTCTCAGTTTTTCATTACCGAAGTTCCTACTCATTGGTTAGACGGAAGACATACTATTTTTGGTAAAGTGGTGAATGGCGAAAATGTAATTGATGCGATTGCAAATGTTGAAAAAGGCGCACAAGACAAACCAAAAACCGACGTGGTTTTAGAAAAAGTTACCGTTTTCAGCAAAGGAGATGAGTACAAAAATTATGATGCCGCAAAAATCTTTAACGAAGGAAAAGGAAAAATACAGGAAAACAACCGTATCGCAGAAGAAAAAATATTAGCCGAAAAAAAGAAAAAAGAAGAGGAATTTGCAGCAAACCAACAGAGATTAGCTGACGAAATGAAAAAAGATATGCAGGTAACTCCGTCCGGATTATATTACAAAATCACCAAAAAAACAGACGGTGTTGTTCCGCATTCCGGTGAAACAGTTTCTGTGCATTATGCAGGAAGACTTGTTGACGGAGCAGAATTTGACTCGTCATACAAAAGAAATCAGCCAATTGAAATCCCGATCGGAGTTGGACAGGTTATCAAAGGTTGGGACGAAGGAATTATGCTTTTGAAAGAAGGCGAAACTGCAACTTTGCTTATTCCGGCTGAACTTGGTTACGGAGAAGCAGGTGCAGGTGGAGTGATACCACCAAATGCTTGGTTAGTTTTTGACGTGGAATTGGTAAAAGTAAAAAGCCACGCTACGAAATAATTGTAATTTATACATTAATAGAAAAGAGTACCGAAATTCGGTACTCTTTTTTATTGAAAATAATTCGTAAAATACACTTTTTTAGTTGGTTATGTGAATATTATTTGGTGGGTTGGAAGAATTTCGTATATCTTTGCGTTAGTGGTAATGCCACAACAACTATCGTCATTAAACAAACACTAAATAAATATGGCAAAAACTAAATCTATTAAACTAGTTAATTTACAAGTTAATACTGAAAATTATCGTTTTGAACCTGTAGCTAGTCAAAAAGAAGCTATTAACTTGATGATTGATAGTTTGGGTTCAAAAATTTACACATTAGCAGAACATATAGTTGAAAATGGATTAAATCCTAATGATAGGATTCAAGTTGTACTATCAAGTCACGATTCTACTAAGTATAATGTTGTTGAAGGGAATAGAAGATCTGTAGCATTAAAATTAATAAATAATCCAGATATTTTAGACGCTAAAAATCATTCAAACCTTAAAAAGAAATTTCAAAAACTGAAAGAAAAGGCAGAAAAAAATCTTATTATGGAAGTAGAATGTACAGTATATGATAATCCTACAGAAGCTGATAAATGGATAAAACTTAAACACGCTGGTCAATTGGATGGTGCTGGAACTGTACCTTGGGATTCACAACAAATAAGTAGATTTGAAGAAAAAGTTGAAGGAAAATCTTCATTGTCACTACAAGTTGTAAAATTACTTGAAAAATCAGATAATGTAGATAATGAAATGAAGTCAAATCTTAAATCCTTAAAGGTTACAAATCTAGATAGACTTATTTCTGATCCGAATGTTAGAGAATTTTTAGGAATTGAAGTTAATAATGGAATTATACAATCTAATATAGAATCGAAAGAAGTTATCAAAGGATTAAGTCATTTAGTTAAAGATTTGATGGATCCAGAATTTAATGTTAAAAAGATATATACTAAAGTTGATAGAAATGACTATATAAAGAAGTTTCCTAAAAAAGAAACACCAGACAAAACCAAGATTTCTACAAAACCATGGCAATTTAATAATACATCAACACCATCTCCTTCACCTACTCCATCAAAGCCCAAAGTAAACCCAAGAGAAAGGAAAACACTTATTCCAAAAACTTTTAAGATTATCATTAATCAGTCAAAAGTAAATAATATTTATCACGAATTAACTACTTTGGAGGTTACAAAATATACAAATGCTACATCTGTTTTGTTTAGAGTTTTTGTAGAATTGAGTGTGGATTGTTATTTAGAAGAACATAAACTTATACAAACTCCATCTGCTGCGAAATCTGGACAAAACTTTCAACAAAAAATAAATGTGGTTGCAAATCATTTAGAAACTAAAAAATTAGCAGATGCTGCAATCTGTAAAGGGATAAAAAGTGAAATAAAGGATAATAATGATATTATGGGTATTGATACTTGGCACGCATATGTTCACAACAATAAATTTTCTCCCAAACACAAAAATCTAATTACAACTTGGGATAATATTGAGTCGTTTATAGCAGTTATTTGGGCAAATGTAAAATAATTATGAGTTTTTATTCACCGTTAAGATATCCAGGAGGAAAAGGCAGGGTTGCCGACTATTTCAAAAAAATTTTTCAAGATAATTTATTATATGATGGTACTTATATTGAACCATATGCTGGAGGAGCTTCAGTAGCTTTATCTCTTTTATTTAATGAATATGCATCAAAAATAATAATTAATGATAAAGACATTGCTTTATATAGTTTTTGGTTTTCAATTCTAAATTATACTGATGAATTTTTAAAAAAAATGATTGATACCAAAGTCAATTTAGATAATTGGGAGATTCAAAAGAAAATACACAATGAAAAAAATAATCATTCTTTATTCGATGTAGGTTTTTCAACATTTTTTCTTAATAGAACTAATAGATCTGGAATTCTTAAAGCAGGAATAATTGGTGGAAAAGCTCAAAGTGGACAATGGAAGATGGATGCTAGATTTAACAAAGTTAATCTAACTAAACGTATTGAAAAAATTGCAATGTATAAAGAAAAAATATCTGTTTATAATTTAGATGCTATTGATTTAATTAACAACCTAAAAAGCTCACTTGACGCAAAGTCGCTATTCTATTTTGACCCGCCTTATTATGTGAAAGGTAAAGATTTATATATGAATTATTATTCGCACGATGACCATGAACAAGTTGCCAATGCAATAGCTTCAATAAATAAACAAAAATGGGTCGTTTCCTATGATGATGTACAACCCATTCAAGATAATTATATAAATTTCAGACAAAAGAAATTTCAACTTGATTATAGTGCTGGGAACAATAACAAAAAAGGAAATGAAGTTATGATTTTTTCAGACAATTTATTTATTTCAGAATATGAAAAATTTATCGAATAAATAAAGTAGCACTACCGCTAACAAGGGTTTTGCAAAATGGCGGGTGAAGTGGTTAATTGAACATTCTACCTGGCATCAAATTTTGTGATGTATTGACAAGTAAAGTGTTCCGAAATCCGCCACTGCGCCAAGCGCCAAAAAGTTAACAGTAATTTTATTAACAATTCAATGTTCAATTGAAATTTTCAATATTTTTACATAAAAAAACAAAATCAATGAAAAAAATCTCAATAAATAACATAATAAAATTTAGATTACGCGAAGAAAAGACAAGAAAAACATTTTTAAATGGTCTTAATAAAGAACGTGAAATAAAGTCAGAGGAATCAGGAGGAAATTATTGGGTTCGAAGTTTAAGTGCAATAAGTAATGCTTTTAAATTAAATAATACTGAACCAATCAAAAATAAAATAGATGAAATACTTAGTCTTTTTAGTCCGAGTTTGACAAATCAAACAAAAGATATGTATGATAGAAACTTAAGTATTCTTTATAATTATGAAGATTTTGATTTCTCAAATTGGATTCCTGAAAATTTTCAAATAATTTCAAAATCAAAAAGGAAAACAATAATTTACATTGATACTATTCCTGTTCAAATTACCCCAAGTCAAATTTACACTTATGAGAAAAATGGTAAAAAATATGTTGGAGCAATTTGGTTCGTTGCAAAATTAAAAGGATATAAAAAAGAAGAATTGGGAATGTTTGCAGAAGCACTTTTTATTTTTATTGCAAATAATTTTGATGACAGTTATGAAATTCAACCTGAAAACTGTCTTGTAGTTGATGTTTTAGGAAAGCAAGAAATTAACTATAAAAATCTTTTGGATGAAGATGTCCCAGCAATTTTGAACTTCACGTTAGAGTTAATAAAGAAAACTATATAAAAAACTACAGCTAACATAGAACTATGGTAACTACCAAATTTTCTATACAGAAATTAGCGAAAAA
>CAZHFE010000021.1:0-33932 GCA_964532055.1 uncultured Kaistella sp.
TTGTACCATTGGGAACAACACATTTCGAAATGGGCAATTATACGATTGCTTTGGATAAAGCCGAAGGAATATTCAGCAACGGACAAAACATTTACCTGAAAGACAAGCAAACAGGAATCCTGACCAATCTAAGTGAAGGAAGTTACAGTTTCTCATCCGATGCAGGTGAATTTACCAACCGTTTTGATATTGTGTATAAACCAAGTGCCACATTGGGAATCACCAACAGTGTAAAAGACGGCATTGTGATTTACCGAGACGGTAATGATTTTGTGGTACGTTCTACAGGCAAGCTCATCGAAGAAATAGAACTGTATGACGGAGCAGGAAGACTGCAATTGCAGATGAATCGCCGCACGAAAGAGCTAAGAATCGGTGCAGAGCAATTAGTCAACGCGATGTATATTGTAAAAGCACGTTTAGAAAACGGCGAAATCCATACCAAGAAGATTGTGAAGTAGATTTTTGAATTACAAATTAAGATCAAGCGAAGCGTATCTTGACCGAAGAGAACAAACGCGAATTACGAAGTTGGAATGATGAAAGAATTCCCCTTCTTTGGAAATCGAGGAACGAGATTAACTTTAGTTCGAGCAAAATTCTTGTGTTGCAGGATTTCATTAAAAATGAATAAAAAGAAGTGAGGCACTTACGTCTTCCGAACTTGTTCGGAAGACGATTTGCTTAGAAATTCGAATCTGAAACCTGCACCAATTGAACCTTGAACTCTGCTACTTGAAAAAAATCTGTAACTTTTTCCATGATTTGAACACTAACAGATAAAACCCATTTTTCATGCTAAGAGCAGAAAACGTAACAAAATCCTACAACGCAGGAAAAAAAATAGCCCTCGAAAATTTCTCTATTGAAGTTCCCGAAGCGAGTATTTACGGGCTTCTTGGTCCGAATGGCGCAGGAAAAACCACTTTCATTAGAATTATCAATCAGATTACTCAAGCCGATTATGGTGATGTTTTTATCAATAACGAAAAACTCAATCCGTTGCATATCAAGCAAATCGGTTATATGCCGGAAGAAAGAGGTTTGTACAAAAATATGTCGGTCGGCGATCAAATTATGTATTTCGGCGAGTTGAAAGGTATGAGCAAAAACGATGCACAAGATCAGGCAAAATACTGGTTTGAGAAGTTGCAGATTGACCAGTGGTGGAAAAAGAAGCTCACCGAACTTTCTAAAGGTATGGCACAGAAAATACAGTTTGTAGTTACCGTTTTGCACCGCCCAAAACTGCTGATTCTCGATGAGCCGTTTTCGGGTTTTGATCCGGTTAATGCCAATTTGATTAAAGACCAAATACTGAATCTTAAAAACCAGGGAACAACCATTATTTTATCGACACACCGAATGGAAAGCGTGGAAGAAATGTGCGATTATGTAGCATTAATTAACAATGCAAATAAAATTTTGGACGGTAAAATATTTGATGTACGCGAAAAATTCAAGAAGAATATTTTTTCGGTAACGCTTTCCGGAGTGAATGATGAGCGGTTTCAAGATTTCAAAAATGCACATTCAATAGAAGATTTCAAAACCGAAAACGGATTGATTTCTTTCGATTTAAAAAATGCCGAAAACCAAACCCTTATTTTAAACGAACTCACAAAAATTGGAAAACTCCGCTCGTTTGACGAAAAAATACCGAGTATGAATGAGGTATTCATCAATGCAGTTGCTCCAAATGATTGATAATGGATAAGAGATAATCAATCATCTCTTAATCTTTTAATTTTTTACTCTTTTAATCATAATATGAAAAATATACTCCTTATCACCAAGAGAGAATACCTCACACAGGTCAAGAAAAAATCCTTTATCATTCTCACACTTTTGGCGCCGCTGCTCATTGCGGGTTTTATCGCTTTGGTTACGTTTATGTTCAAAGCCAACGAAAGTTCAAACACTTTTAATGTCATTGACAAAAGCGGAATTTTCATTCATCAGTTAAAGAGCAGCGATAAAATAAAATATGTTTTTGTTCCGCAGGAAAATGAGAAAGCACTTGTTTCTACGCTAAAAGAAATGACCGGAATTGAGGGTTTGCTTATCATTCCCAACTTGAATGATTATCACTTTGACGAATTTGAAAAAAATTCTAAATTACTGATTAACAAAAAAATAGGTTTCGATACCAAAACAAAAGTTGCTTCGGATTTATCTGAGATCATCAAAAAAGAAAAAATAAAAACACTCGGGATTTCAGAAAACCAGCTGAAAGATTTAGACCGGAATTTCGTACTGAATACCCAAAATGTCGTAGATGAAAAAAGTGCAGATGATGATTTGACTTTTGGCGTAAAATCAGGATTGAGCATGGTTTTGATGTATGCCATTTTCATGTTCATCATCATTTACGGAGTTCGTGTGATGAGAAGCGTTTTAGAAGAAAAAAACAACCGCGTTGTAGAAATCATCATATCTTCGGTAAAGCCGTTTGATTTGATGATGGGAAAGATTCTGGGAGTTACTTTAATTGCTTTGACGCAGTTTTTGATATGGATTATAATGAGTATTGCAGCGGCTTTAGTTTTTGACAACCGGCTTTCAAATAACATTCCTGCAGCAACTCAAATGGAAACTCCCATGAATAAATTCGGCGGAATTTTAGAAATGATAAAAATGGTTTTCCACTCGCTTTTGGAGTTGAATTACGGATTAATCATTGTTGTATTTATCGTATTTTTTATCTTGGGTTATATTTTTTACAGTGCAATGTACGCAGCAATTGGTTCTGCGGTTGACAATGAAACCGAAACACAGCAATTTACGCTGTTTGCGATTATTCCGCTGATGTTGGCAATGTACGGAAGTTTCACCATTATGAACAATCCGGAAGGACCGCTCGGTTTTTGGCTTTCTGTCATTCCGTTTACTTCGCCTGTTGCCATGATTGCGAGAATACCGTTCGGAGTTCCGGTTTGGGAATTACTGCTTTCCGTTGGTTTGCTGGTTCTTTCCACATTATTAATGATATATATTGCCGCAAAAGTTTATCGTGTAGGAATATTGATGTACGGTAACAAAGCGACCATGAAGGAACTTTGGAAATGGATTAAAAGCTGAAAAAATTCGGCAAACACAATCCCGTCAGGAAAAAACTGACGGGATTGTGTTTTATCTTATGTTTATATAAAATCTTTATTTGAAAATGTAAGTTAAACCAATGCTTATTACCTGCTCAGATTTGTTTTTTGCAGAGTTCGGGTCTTTTACCAAATCTTTCATCAAACCGGGATAGGTATTGCTTAATCCCAGATCATATCTTCCGGTGATTTCCAGTTGTCTTTTGTACGAATAACCCAATCCTAATCCTACTGCAAAGTTGAAACTCGCTGCTTTACCGTTAATTCCTGTTGCAGGGTCTCCTTCTTCGGTATAGCGAAGCGGGGCGTTTTTAATATTTTGACCGATCAAGAAATTGAATTTCGGACCGGCTATTGCAAAAAATTCTGATTCTGCTTCAGAGAAATATACCTTCAAATAAATAGGAACACTGATATAATTGTTGCCGTAAATTGCATCATAACCAACTGCTCCTTTTGCATCACTATCTTTTCCTGATTCACCGGCTCCCAAATATTCTACTTGTGGCTGAATATAAAACATATCGTTTGAGTCTATTGGAATAAGTGCAATAAGTCCACCATAAAAATTATACAGCGGTCCGGAAGGATTGTGTGCATTGCTCACTCTGGAATAAGTTAAACCTCCTGTAACTCCGTATCGGGTGCTTCTGAAATCAATCTGTGCCGAAAACAACACGGAACAGAGAATTGATAAAACCAAAATAAATTTTTTCATATTTGATGTGTTTTGAAGTATTATTTTAAAATTTTGGCAATCGTAATGCCAATTTCTGCAGGAGAATCTACCACATGAATTCCGTTTTCTCTCATGATTTCCATTTTTGCCTGTGCGGTATCTTCTGCACCGCCTACAATTGCACCAGCGTGTCCCATTGTTCTTCCTTTAGGTGCAGTTTGTCCTGCAATAAAACCTACCACAGGTTTTGTAGAGCCATTTGCTTTGTACCATCTCGCTGCTTCAGCTTCTAAACCACCACCGATTTCACCAATCATAACAACAGCTTCGGTTTCAGGGTCATTAATGAACAATTCTAATGCTTCTTTCGTCGTGGTTCCAATGATAGGGTCGCCTCCGATTCCGATGGCAGTAGAAACTCCGAAACCTGCTTTCACAACCTGATCGGCTGCTTCATAAGTTAAAGTTCCGGATTTGGAAACAATTCCCACTTTTCCTTTTTTGAAAACAAAACCAGGCATAATTCCTATTTTTGCTTCGTCAGAAGTGATGATTCCGGGACAGTTTGGTCCGATTAATCTGCAATCTTTATCAGCAATATAAGATTTTACTTTCACCATATCAGCAACAGGAATTCCTTCGGTAATGGCTACAATGACTTTGATTCCTGCTTCTGCGGCTTCCATAATGGCATCTGCTGCAAATGCAGGTGGAACAAAAATAATTGAAACATTAGCTCCTGCTTTTTCCACGGCATCTGCAACGGTATTGAAAACCGGTTTTCCCAAATGCTCAGAACCACCTTTTCCGGGAGTTACTCCGCCTACAACATTGGTTCCGTATTCTATCATTTGTCCCGCGTGGAAAGTTCCTTCATTCCCTGTGAATCCTTGTACAATTACTTTAGAATCTTTGTTTACTAATACTGACATTTTTTATTGAATTGTTTTTAAATTTTATTTATTGCAAAAATACTTAATAATATTTGATTTTTTGTGAAACGAAAACACTTTTACAAATTCCTCAATTTCACTTCTTTTTTCAGATAGGTTTTGTAATCTTCTGCGAACATACCAATATAGGTTCCTTTTTCCAAATCACGGTTTACTCCTGTTTTTCCTAAAAGTACCGTTCCCGATTCAATTTTATTTCCGGAAGCAATCCCAACTTGTCCCCAAAGTGTAACTTCATCACCAATAATACAGCATCCTGCAACTCCGACTTGTGAAGCAATCAAGCATTTTTTCCCGATAATGGTGTCGTGTCCGATTTGGATTTGATTGTCTAACACACTTCCTTCGCCGATAATCGTGGAATCTGTAACTCCTCTGTCAATGGTACAGCTGTTTCCGATTTCCACATTGTTTTCAATGATAATGTTTCCCACAGAAATTAACCTGTCAAAATTTCCGTTGAGTTTTCTATAATAAAAAGCATCACCGCCTAAAACCGTATTTGCCTGAATAATCACATTATCGCCAATTTCGGTTCTGTCGCCGATAACGACATTCGGGAAAATATGACAATTTTTTCCGATTTTCACATTATTTCCGATAACTGCAGTAGAATGAATGAAAGTATTTTCACCGATTTCTGCATTGTGAAGTTCTTCTTTGAAATTGTAAATTCGGGTAAAATATGTATTGATTTTATTAAAATCTCTGAAAGGGTCATCTGAAACCAGTAATGCTTTTCCTTGCGGACAATCTACTTCTTTGTCAATCAGAATAATAGTTGCATTCGAGTTTAATGCTTTGTCGTAATATTTTGGGTGGTTCACGAAAACAATTTCACCACTTTTTACCATGTGGATTTCATTCGTTCCCAAAACGGGAAAATTTTCATCACCAACGAATTTTGCACCGATAATTTCGGCAATGGTTTTTAGAGTCTGTGGATTTTGAAAAGTCATATTTTTGTTGGGTGCTGGATGATGGATGATGGGTGAAAAACATCTGACATCCATCACCCAACATCCAGCGAATATTTATTTCACTCTTTCCAAATAGCTTCCGTCTTCGGTATTTACTTTTATTTTATCACCTGCTTCGATAAACAAAGGAACCATTACTCTTGCTCCTGTTTCTACGATAGCATTTTTCAGAGCGTTGGTTGCGGTATTTCCTTTTACACCGGGATCTGCTTCGATTACATCAAGATAAACTGTCGGTGGAATTTCTGCGGAAAGCGGAGTTTCATCGGCTTCTTTCAAAATAATGGTAACTTCTTCTCCGGCTTTCATAAATTGTGCATTTTCAATCATTTCTTTGTTGATGTAGATTTGAGAGAAATCGTCATTATTCATAAAATGGAAACCGTTTTCATCATCATACAAATACTGAAATTTTCTGGTGATGACTTTTACTTCATCAATTTTATGACCTGCAGAAAAAGTATTTTCCAATACTTTTCCGTTGGTTACGGATTTCAGTTTTGTTCTCACGAAAGCCGGACCTTTTCCCGGTTTTACATGAAGAAATTCGATGACTTTATAAATATCATTGCTGAATTCTATGCAAAGTCCTTTTTTAATATCGTTGCTTGTTGCCATTTATAAATTTTGTTTAATAATCAATGTTTAATGTTTAAAGTTCTTATATACTTTTTAGCATTTGAGATTCGTACTTTGTTTCTTCCATCTTGCGACTTGAGAACTTTTTCGTAATTCGAATTTTAATTTATTCTTTTCCTGTTCCGTAACCTTTTACAATTCCTCGCGGTGAATGTTTGATAAACTCGAGTATTTCATCTCTTTCTGCAGTTGGGAGCATTTCTTTCTCGATGTATCTCGATGCCTGAGAAACATTCATTTTCATCTGAAAAATTGCACGGTAAATGGTTTGTATTTCAAAGATTTTTTCGTTGGTAAAGCCACGTCGTCTTAATCCCACAGAATTAATTCCTGCATAAGACATTGGCTCTCTTGCTACTTTTACATAGGGCGGAATGTCTTTTCTTACCAAAGTTCCTCCGGAAATCATTACGTGTTTCCCGATTTTCCCGAATTGGTGAACTGCTGAAAGTCCTCCCATTACGGTATAATCGCCGATTTCAACATGTCCTGCAATTCCGCAGCCGTTTACGATAATTACGTTGTTTCCGATGATGCAGTCGTGTGCAATGTGAGAAGTAGCCATAATCAAACAATCTTTCCCGATTTTTGTATAACCGAGTGCTTTTGTTCCTCTGTTTACGGTAACACATTCTCTGATGGTGGTTCCGTCGCCGATGATGGTTTGAGTATCTTCACCGTCAAATTTTAAATCCTGTGGAATGGCGGAAATTACAGTCCCGGGAAAAATGCGGCAGTTTTTACCGATTCTTGCTCCGTCCATAATTGTAACATTAGGACCAATCCACGTTCCTTCGCCGATCTCCACATCACCTGCAATGGTAGTAAATGGTTCTACGATAACATTTTTTTTGATTTTTGCACGTTTATCAACGGCGGCTAACTGATGTACCATTTACTTTCGGATTTAATTTTTTGCAACCTGCGCCATTAATTCTGCTTCTACCACAACACTGTCGCCTACATAACCATAACCCTGCATGTGAACAATCCCTCTTCTGATAGGAGTTATCAATTCTATTTTGAAAACCATTGTATCTCCCGGAACTACTTTTTTCTTGAATTTCACTTTATCGATTTTAATGAAATAAGTGGAGTAGTTTTCAGGATCGGGAACACTTGCCAAAACTAAGATTCCGCCGGTTTGTGCCAATGCTTCAACCTGCAAAACTCCCGGCATTACCGGTTCTTTTGGAAAATGACCTACGAAAAACGGCTCGTTAAAGGTTACGTTTTTCAAACCTACAACATGCGTATCAGAAAGTTCTAAAACTTTATCTATTAACAAGAAAGGATAACGATGCGGCATCAATCTCATAATTCCGTTGATGTCGAAAACCGGTTCTTTATTAATATCAATATCGGGAACGTTTTTCTTTTTCTGCAATTTCCACTGTCTGTTCAATTTTTTTGCAAATTGTGTATTTACAAAATGTCCCGGCTTATTGGCGATTACTTTCCCTTTTATTTTCACACCTGTTAAAGCCAAATCTCCAATAACATCTAATAATTTATGACGTGCAGCTTCATTGGGATAGTTAAGAGTGAGATTATCTAAAATACCATTCGGACGAATAGAAATTTCATCTTTTCCGAATGCTTTTTTCAGTTTTTCTGCAGTATCGGGAGTGAGTTCTTTGTCCACATAAACAATAGCGTTTGAAATATCGCCGCCTTTGATTAATCCTGCATCTAGAAGCATTTCCAATTCATGCAGAAAACTGAAAGTTCTTGCCGATGAAATTTCGTCTTTAAAATCTGCTATATCTTTCAGCGTAGCGTTTTGTGTTCCCAGAACTTTAGTCCCGAAATCTACCATTGTGGTTACTTCATAAGTATCAGAAGGAATAATGGTAATTTCTGAACCTGTTGTTGCATCTACATAATTCAGCACTTCTTTTACTACCAAATATTCTCTGGCAAAATTCTGTTCTTCAACACCTGCTTTTTCTATGGCTTCAACAAAAAATTTAGAAGAACCGTCCATAATTGGCGGTTCTGCACTGTCCATTTCCAAAATGGCATTGTCTATATCGCAACCGACCAATGCAGCGAGAAGATGTTCGCAGGTATGGATTCTTACTCCCAATTTTTCCAGCGTAGTTCCTCTCTCTGTTGTGGTTACATAATTTACATCAGCTTCTACTTGCGGATGTCCTTCGAGGTCAGTTCTTACGAACACAAAGCCTGTATTTTCTTTTGCAGGTTTCATGGTGAGAATTACTTCTTTACCGGTATGAAGCCCAATTCCGGAAAGAGAAATTTCCTCTTTTAAGGTTTTTTGCATATCACTCATTAGTTTTATCTTTTGAGTTATTTTCTTCTATATTGGTGATCCGTTTTACGATATCAGTAAAATTTCTGAAATGTACATAATTTCTTCTGTATTCACCGGCGTTTATTGCAGGAGAACCGTACAAAATTTCACCGTCTTTCGTACTATTATTTACGCCGCTTTGTGCCTGAATTTTCACTTGGTTGCCAATCACGATATGTCCTACAATACCGACTTGTCCGCCAATTTGATTCCAATCGCCAATTATGGTAGAACCAGCAATTCCGGCTTGAGCAGCGATAACATTATTTTTTCCGATTTTTACATTATGGGCAATCTGAATGAGATTGTCTATTTTTGTTCCTTCACCAATGATGGTAGAACCAATAGTTCCTCTGTCTATGCTGCAATTGGAGCCGATTTCAACATGGTTTTCAATCACCACATTGCCGAGTTGAGGTATTTTTTGGTAACCGTCTTTTGTCGGCTGAAAGCCAAATCCGTCTGAACCGATTACCGTATTGGAATGAATGACGCAATGGTCGCTGATTATGCAGTAATCATAAATTCTTACTCCGCTGTATATCACGCAATTTTTACCGATTTTTACATTTTTACCGATGTAAACATGCGGATAAATTTGTGAATTGTCGCCGATTTTCACTTTTTCTGAAACGCAGGTAAATGCACCAACATAGACATTTTCTCCGACAACTGCGGTTTCGTGAAAAACAGAACCCTGTTCAATACCGATTTTTCTTCCCTGCATTTCTTTATAGAGATTCATTAGAATTTGAAAAGAAAGATAGGCATCTTCTACCGCAATAATAGTGGAAGGATAAGAGTTGTTGGTCAAAAGTTTTTCTGAAACAATGAGTACGGAGCATTTTGAAGAGTTCAGATAGTCTGCAAATCTGCTTTGCGCAACGAAAGAGAGATGACCGTCTTCGCCATTTTCTATAGGTGAAACTCCCGTAATCACGGCGTTTTCATCACCTATAATTTTTCCGTTGATAAAACCTGCAATTTGCGATGCTGTAAATTCCATATCGTGCAAAGATAAGAAATTATGAAATACATGGTATCATTTTGAGAATTTAGCGGCTAAATTTCTCTCGGAAAAGACAAAATATATTTTGTATTAAATGCTGTAATTGAGGAGGAAAGAATTTGGTCTTCAGAATTCTCAAGGGTGATTTTCGTTCCGTTTTTCAAGAGCAGGTAAATCGGCTGTTTTTCGGTGTCATAAGGAAGCAAACTCCGCGAAATTTCATCTACCAGTTCTGCGCCGTTTTCTGTATTGAATTTCTTATTCGTTCTCTCCATTTTATCTTTAATGAAAACCGAATCAAATGGTTTTGATGAGATAATCGTTTTCGGGAAATTTCTCTCAATAACCGCTTTGCAGAGATAAGACAAAATGAAATCTTCGCTTTTTGTCCAGAATTTCATTGCTTGAATGATGTCATTATCATCAAGTTCAGTAAATCTTTTTATATCTTCTTCTGTTGCTTTTTCAAAATGATTTTTATGGAGAAAATATTTCAGATTTTCAGAAGCAGGTAATTCTTTTCCTTCGGAAACCAGCGTTTTTGCACGGGCTAAAATTTTCACCAAAAGATGTTCTGCCAAAGCCGAAGTTTTGTGGTAATAAACCTGCCAATACATAAACATTCTTGCTGTGAGAAAATTCTCAATTGAGTAGATTCCTTTTGCATCAATCACCAGTTCATCATCAGAAACATTCATCATCGAAATAATTCTTTGGGTATTGATATTTCCTTCGGAAACTCCGGTATAGAAACTGTCGCGTTTCAGGTAATCTAATCTGTCAACATCTAACTGTGAAGAAATCAGTTGGTTAAAAAATTTTCTGTGGTAATTTCCTTTAAACATTTCAATCGCTGTGGAAAGTTCGCCACCAAATTCCTCATTCAATTTATTCATCAACAAAAGCGAAAGTTTTTCGTGATGCCAATCGTCCATCAACATATTTTCCAGAGCGTGTGAAAACGGACCGTGACCAACATCGTGAAGTAAAATCGCCAACATTGCAGATTTCTCTTCTTCTTTAGAAATTTCAACGCTTTTCAGTTTCAAAGTTTCCAAAGCAGTAAACATTAAATACATTGCTCCTAAAGCGTGATGAAATCTTGTATGTGTTGCTCCGGGAAAAATCTGACTCAGCAAACCTGTTTGCGAAATTCTTCTCAACCTCTGGAAATAAGAATGCTCAATAACATCAAATAAAATCTCGTGAGGAATTTTGATAAAACCGTGAACAGGATCGTTGATGATTTTCAGTTTGTTGGTCATATATTACAATTGATAAATGATGACAAATTTAAGGTTTTCTTTGTTAGTGTTTGGAAATGGTTTGAAAGTTTGAAAAATTAATTTTCTCGGTTTAACGAATATTTAACGCTTTTCTCTCAACTTTTAGGCAATATTTAAGACGGTTTGGTCGTATTTTTGAAGTGTTAAAATTCGTTTTTACAAAACCTGAAATTTTAAATTTAATTACGGAACACGGAATCTTGAATACGGAATTAAAAAATTCATATTACAGCTCCTAACTTCCAGCCAAAAATAAAACCTATGTCAAAAATAATCTGGATTGATGATGAAGTAGATTTACTGAAACCACATATTGTATTTCTTGAAAATAAAGGATACCGAGTTTCGCCCGTAAATAACGTAAATGAAGCGTTGGAAATGATAGAAAAAGAAAATTTTCAACTGGCTTTGCTCGATGAAAATATGCCCGGAATTTCTGGGTTAGAAGCAATCCCGATGATTAAAAACATAGATTCTGCTCTTAAAATCGTAATGGTAACCAAAAACGAAGAAGAGCAAATCATGGAACAAGCCATTGGTTCGCAGATTGCAGATTATATTCTAAAACCAGTCAATCCGAATCAGGTTTTATTGTCGCTGAAGAAAAATCTTCAGGAAGATAATTTGGTAGAGCAAAAAACCATTCAAGAATATCAGCAGGAATTCCGTAATCTTTCAATGGAACTTTCTTATCTGAGAACTTATCAGGATTGGGCAGAATATTACAAGAAAATCCTAAACTGGGAAATAAAATTTGATAAGGTTTTTGATAGTGAATTTTCAGATTTGTTGCAATCGCAAAAAGAAGAAGCGAATATTCAGTTTGCAAAATTTATCGAAAGAAATTATGAAGATTGGCTTAACGGAAATGAAAAACCGATGATGAGCCACACTTTATTTAAAGACAAAGTAAAACCTGAAGTTGAGAAAGACAAGGTTTTGCTGTTGATGATTGATAATCTGCGATATGACCAATGGAAAGTGATAGAACCGCTGTTTGCGAAATTTTATAATAAAGTTTCGGAAGATTATTATTACAGCATTTTACCGACTGCAACGCAGTATGCAAGAAATTCATTTTTCGCAGGATTGCTTCCTTCGGAAATTGAAAAGCGTTTTCCGGATAAGTGGTTCAATGATAATGAAGAAGGAAATAAAAATGAATTTGAAAAAGACTTTTTAGATGACCAGCTGAAACGCATCGGTTTATCATCAAAATCAATGAAATATTTGAAAATATTAAATGCAGATTTCGAGCGGAAAATTTTAGAAGATTTCAATCAGCACAAAAACAATAATTTGCTGGTGATTGTTTACAACTTTATCGATATTCTTTCACATGCAAAAACTGATAATGTTATTGTAAACCAATTGATTAGAGATGATAAAACTTTCCGTTCATTGACGTATAACTGGTTTGAAAATTCATCGCTGCTGAAAATCATTAAACAAGCGGCTGAAAACGGTTTCAAGTTGGTAATCACCACTGATCACGGAACGATTTATGTGAAAAAACCAAGCAAAGTTGTAGGTGACAGAGAAACCTCAACCAACATCCGCTATAAAACAGGAAGAAGTTTAACCTATGAAAACGGTGAAGTTTGGGCAATATCAAATCCTGAAAAATTGTTTCTGCCGAAAGGAAATCTGAGTTCGAAATATATTTTTGCGAAAAACAATATCTTTTTGGCATATCCGAAAAATTACAACCACTTTGTAAATTACTATAAAGACACTTACCAACACGGCGGAATTTCATTGGAAGAATGCATCATTCCGATAAGCATTTTAGAACCTAAATAGTTTTTTTTCATAGTTTATTGTATTTGGGTTCTTATCAGGCGGAAAAAATCAAAGATTTTTTCCGCCTTTTGTTGGGTTTAATTTTCCGTATTTTTGAAAACTTTAAACATTAACTCAAAGAATGAAAATCATCTCTTATAACGTAAACGGAATCCGTGCCGCTTTCACGAAAGATTTTGTAAACTGGCTAAAAAATTCGGATCCCGATATTATCTGCATTCAGGAAAGCAAAGCAGGAAACGACCAGATTGATATAGAAAGTTTAGAAAAAATAGGTTACAAAAATTATTGGCATTCTGCGCTGAAAAAAGGTTACAGCGGTGTAGGAATCGCTTCCAAAACCGAACCGAAACACATAGAATACGGTTGCGGAATTGAAGATTATGACAGCGAAGGCAGAATTATGAGAGCAGATTTTCAGGGATTTTCTGTAATTTCGGTTTATGTTCCTTCTGCTTCCAATATAGAGCGGTTAGGTTTTAAGATGAGGTTTTGCTATGATTTTCTAGAGTATATTAAAAACCTGAAAAAAACAATTCCGAATCTCATCATTTCGGGAGATTTCAACATTTGTCATCAAGCGATTGACATTCATAATCCTGAAGGTTTGAAGAATGTTTCGGGATTTTTGCCAATCGAAAGAGAATGGCTTACAAAATTCATTGATGAATGTGAACTTATCGACAGTTTCAGGTTTTTTAATAACGAACCCAATAATTATTCGTGGTGGAGTTACCGCCAAAATTCAAGGGAAAGAAATAAAGGATGGAGATTAGATTATAATTTCGTTTCTTATTCGCTGAAAGAAAAACTATCCAGAGCGGTGATTCTGAAAGAAGCAGTTCATTCCGACCATTGTCCTGTTTTGGTAGAACTGAGAAATGACTGAGGAAAAATACGCTCCAAAATTCAAACAGATTTTTTCCAAAGATTTTTTTAAATAAAGTTAAATGTCACTTTTATTATATAAATAATACTAACAAAACAATATTAAATTCAGAGGTTAAATATTCATAAACTCTTTGATAATAAGTGTTTGTAAAGAAGTAATTGATTTCGTTTTTTGTTATTTTCTTTTTGAAGAATCCATAATTTTCTGCCGATTTATCAGGTGAGATTTGTCAGTTCTATGCAAATCACTGTTTCTTTATTTTTCGTAAATTTGTGCCATTAAATTTTCTCAAAAATTCCATTAATGATTACCACCGATATATTGATTATAGGAGCAGGACCGACCGGACTTTTCTCCGTATTTGAAGCAGGTCTGCTGAAAATGAAATGTCATCTCATCGACGCACTTCCGCAACCAGGAGGACAACTTACCGAGCTTTATCCCAAAAAACCTATTTTTGATATTCCCGGATTTCCCTCAATTAATGCAGGAGAATTGGTAGATAATCTGATGGAGCAGATTAAGCAGTTTCAACCCGGATTTACTTTGGGCGAAACAGCACAAACGCTTACAAAATTAGAAGACGGTACTTTTGAAGTCATTACCAACAAAGGAACTATTCACAGAGCAAAAGCAGTTGCAATTGCAGGAGGATTGGGAACTTTCGAGCCAAGAAAACCTGTTATAGAAAATATTGCAGATTACGAAGAAAAAGGTGTGGAATATTTCATTAAAGAGCCAGAACATTTTAGAAACAAAAAAGTGGTGATTGCAGGTGGCGGTGATTCTGCCCTCGATTGGAGTATTTTTCTGGCAAATGTTGCAAGTGAGGTAACTTTAATTCACCGAAGAAATGAATTTCGAGGAGCATTGGATTCTGTAGAGAAAGTGCAAGAACTTAAAAATCAGGGAAAAATAAATCTCATTACTCCTGCGGAAGTTACCGGCATTAAAGGTGATGGTCATGTTTCTGCAATTACCGTAGAAAAACAGGGCGAAATTTTTGATGTGGAAACAGATTATTTCATTCCGTTGTTTGGTCTTACTCCGAAATTAGGCGACATTGCAAATTGGGGATTAGAAATCGAAAAAAATGCAATTGTTGTAAACAACGCTTTAGATTATCAAACGAATATTAACGGAGTTTATGCAATCGGCGATATCAATACTTATCCGGGAAAACTGAAACTGATTTTATGCGGTTTCCACGAAGCGACTTTAATGTGTCAAAGTGTTTACAATATGCTAAATCCGGGAAAAAAATATGTGCTGAAATATACCACAGTAAGCGGAGTAGATGGTTTTGACGGAAGCAGAAAAGAAGCCGAAAAAGCAGTAGTGATGAAGATTGACTAAAATTTGCGGGGTGTTATGTGGGATGCTAGAAGTTTACAATCCTGCTTCAACACCCAACATCCATCACCCAACATCTAACATTATGCAGGACATTACTTTAAAAATTACCGACCGAAACGGCGAACTTCATGAAGTTCTCGCACCTACCGATATGTCAATGAATCTGATGGAAGTCATTCGTTCGTATGAATTGGCAGAAGAAGGAACAATAGGAGTTTGCGGTGGAATGGCAATGTGTGCTTCTTGTCAAGTTTATGTTTTGGACGGAGCAGAAAAATTGCAGGAAATGGGAGATGAAGAAGACGCAATGTTGGGAGAAGCATTTCACGTTCAGGAAAATTCGCGGTTGGGTTGCCAAATTCACATTACCGAAGAAATCGACGGTTTAGAAGTTGATATTGCGCCGTATCCGTAAAAATTCAAACTTTTAGTTTTCCCCGAAAACCTCTCGCTGCGTAATAAGATTCAGCACCGTTGTGATACACAAAAACCGTCCCGAAACGATAATCCCCGAAAATTGCACCTCCCATTTCTCTGATGTTTTCAGGAGTTTTCAGCCAACTTGAAGTTTTAGCATCAAATTCACCCAATTTTTGCAGATTGCGGTATTCTTCTTCTGTTAAAAGTTCTATTCCTATTTCTTCGGCAAAATCCAGTGCGTTATTTTTAGGTTTGTGTTCTTTACGCTTTTCGAGTGCTTCACGATCATAGCAGAAACTTCTGCGTTCTTTAGGACTTTCTGCAGAACAATCGCAAAAAATATATTCATTCGTATTTTCATCAAAACCAATAACATCAGGTTCACCGCCGGTTTCTTCCATTTTTAGAAGCGTTTGCAGTTTTTCGGGATTGGTTTCTATTTTTTTCTGAATTTCGTTCCAATCCAAATTTTCGTGGCGATTCATATTTTCTGCGAAACGTTTTTGGAGTGTATTTAACAGATTGCTCATTTTAAAGGATTTAGATTAAACATTAAGATATTAAGGAAATTAAAAAAACATCAAAAATGCTTAATAAACTTAATACTTTAATGGTTTCAAATTATAAAAATAAATGATATTATTTTTCGGGAATATTGGCAATAATCTCTTTCAGAAATCCCCAGAATTTTTGAGTGGAAGAAATACTGGCTTTTTCGTCGGGAGAATGTGCTCCGCGAATTGTAGGTCCGAAACTCACCATTTCCATTTCAGGATAATTCGCACCGATGATTCCGCATTCTAAACCTGCGTGACAAGCAACAACATGAGGTTTTTCACCGAAATCTTTTTCGTAGATTTTTTCCATTAATTTCACAATTTCAGAACCAGGTTTTGGTTTCCAGCCGGGATAAGAACCGCTGAATTCCACATTCATTCCAGCCAATTCAAAAACCGATTTCAGTTGTTCTGCAACAGCAAATTTTGAAGAATCTACTGATGAACGAGAAAGGCACAAAATTTTTAAATTGCCGTCTTTCAGTTCTACTCTTGCAATATTGTTAGATGATTCTACCAAATCCTCAACATCGGGCGACATTCTGTAAACACCGTTGTGTGCAGCTTTCAATACTAAAATTATTTTTGCGGAATCTTTTTCCGGAATTGCTTTTTCGTGGGTTGTATAATTTTCTATAGAGATGTGCAAATCTTTTTCAACTGAGGCAAATTCTTCCAGAATTTCAGATTTCAGCACCGCTGCATTTTCGATAAATTCAACGGAATTTCTTACAGATAAAACTGCATTGGCTTCTCTCGGAATTGCATTTCGCAATCCACCTCCGTCAATTGAAATCAGTTGTATATTTTGTTGAGAAATTCCGGTAAAAAGCAATCTGCCCAAAATAACATTTGCATTGCCGAAACCTTTGTGAATATCCATTCCTGAATGTCCTCCTTGCAAACCTTTAACTTCAATTTTTACGATTTGTGCGTTTACATTTTCCAAAGGGAAATTCTGCGTTGCAGTTACATCAATTCCACCTGCACAACCAATGTCTATTTCGTCATCTTCTTCAGTATCTAAATTTAATAAAATTTCACCGTGAAGTTGTCCCGGTTTCAAACCGAGAGCACCGGTCATTCCTGTTTCTTCATCTATCGTAAAAAGTGCTTCTAATGCAGGATGCGGAATGTCATTACTTTCTAGAATACTCATTATAGAAGCAACACCTAATCCGTTGTCTGCACCCAAAGTTGTTCCTTTTGCTTTTATCCAGTCTCCGTCAATTTCCATTTGAATTCCTTGTGTGTCGAAATCAAAATTTACATCGCTGTTTTTCTGACAAACCATATCGAGATGAGATTGAAGCACGATGGATTTTCGCTTTTCCATTCCCGGAGTTGCAGGTTTTCTGATAATTACGTTTCCTATTTCATCTACAACAGTTTCCAGATTGAGATTTCCCCCAAAATTTTTGATGAATGCTATTACTTTTTCTTCTTTTTTTGAAGGTCTCGGAACTGCATTTAATGCGGCAAAATTTTTCCAAATAATTCGGGGTTCTATTTGTGTGATTTCCATAAGATTTTATTTATCCCAAAGTTACAAATAATTTATTTTCGGATAAAGTGGAAATTCTATTAAAACTCACCAAAGATATTTCAAAATAATCTGTTTTCAAATTAGTATTTTTGCATCATGATAAACAGCGACCAGATAAAAGACGCACAATCCAGAATCGGTGATTTGTATAAATTTCTGCAAATCGAGAAAAAGAAAATCGAAATCATCAATGATGAAGAGAAGACTGTTTCGCCCAAATTTTGGGACAATCCGAAAGAAGCTGAAACGTTTATGAAGCAGCTTCGCTCTAAGAAAAAATGGGTCAATGATTATGAAGAAATTTTTTCGCGGTTCGAAGACATTCAGGTTTTGATAGATTTTGCCAAAGAAGATGCAGATTCTGAGAAAGAATTAGATGAAGCGTTCCCGAAACTTTTAGAAAAAATAGAAGATTTGGAGTTCAGAAATATGTTGTCTAATGAAGGCGACGAACTTTCTGCTGTGCTGCAAATTACAGCAGGAGCAGGTGGAACGGAAAGCTGCGATTGGGCTTCAATGCTGATGAGAATGTACACAATGTGGGCAGAAAAAATGGGCTATAAATTGCGCGAACTGAATTTTCAGGAAGGCGATGTTGCAGGAATAAAAACCGTAACACTGGAAATTGATGGCGAATTTGCATTTGGCTATTTGAAAGGCGAAAACGGCGTTCACCGCTTGGTTCGGATTTCGCCGTTTGATTCTAATGCGAAAAGACATACGAGTTTTGTGTCGGTTTATGTTTATCCTTTGGTTGATGATACCATTGAAATCAATATCAATCCTGCAGATATTTCTTTTGAAACCATGCGCAGTTCTGGTGCAGGTGGGCAAAACGTAAACAAGGTAGAAACCGCAGTTCGGCTTCGTCACGCTCCTACAGGAATTATTATTGAAAATTCCGAAAGCCGTTCGCAGCTTCAAAACAAAGAAAAAGCGATGCAGCTTTTGCGTTCCCGATTATATGAAATCGAGTTGGAAGAACGCATGAAAGCACGAAACGAAATTGAAGCCGGAAAAATGAAAATAGAGTGGGGAAGCCAAATAAGAAATTATGTGATGCACCCGTATAAATTGGTGAAAGATGTGCGTTCCGGTTACGAAACATCTGACGTCGATGGTGTGATGAACGGAAATCTCACGCCGTTTTTGAAAGCATATTTAATGGCAGATGGAACAGCGGTTTCAGATGATGATTTTGACCTCTGATTTTAGCAGCAATACTTCTAAATAAAGAAACTTTACAAAACTTTAACAGAAACTTATTTCCGTAAAAATAAGGATTTCTTATATTTGCCGATATGGAACATTTTGAAAGTTGGAAGGATTTGCTTAATCCTGAATTTTACATAAAGATGGGCGGTTTTTGGCTCATTTTATTTATCATTTTTGCAGAAACTGGTTTGTTTATAGGTTTTTTTCTTCCTGGTGATAGTTTGCTTTTCATTTCAGGAATTTATGCCAATGAAATTATCAGCGAAACATTCGGCTCATTTGGGAGCGATTTTTTAGATACTTCGGTTCTTGCGGGCTGTATTTCATTAGCAGCGATTATCGGGAACGAAGTAGGATATTTTTTCGGAAGAAAAGCGGGACCTGCCTTGTACAAAAGAGAAGATACTTTTCTTTTCAAGAAAAAATATCTTTTTCAGGCACATGATTTTTTTGAAGAGCATGGTTCTTTAGCTGTTATTATGGCGAGATTTCTCCCTATTGTGAGAACATTTGTTCCTATTGTAGCAGGAATTGTGAATATGGATAAAAAGAAATTTTTGAGAGATAATGTTGTGGGAGCAATATTGTGGTCATTCTCACTGATTTACGCAGGACATTATCTGGATAAACTTTTCCGTGACGAATTCGGCATTGACCTGAAATCCAAATTAGAATACATTATCATTACCATTGTTCTGGTAACGACACTTCCCGTATTGTTCAAATTTTTCTTTAACAAAAAGAAAGAAGAAGTTTCGGAAGATTAAATTTTATAATCCACAAAAAAACGAATGTATTTTATTATAATACATTCGTTTTTTTATTTGATACAGATCGAAAATTATTTTTTCAGAGCATCTCTGATTTCCATTAATAAAGCATCGGTAGAAGAAGGTGAATCTTCTGGGGTTTCTGCTGGTTTACTTACTTTGTTTGCCGCTTTAATCAGCCAGAACAGTACCATCGCAATACACAGGAAACTGATAACTGCCGAAAGAAAATTTCCGTAAGCGACACCATGCCAATTCAACTTTGCAATATCTTCAGCACCGGCAGCTTTCAGAGCAGGGTTTAGAAGAAGCGGTGTGATGACATCTTCTACCAAAGACGAAACAATTTTTCCGAAAGCAGCTCCAATGATAACACCGACTGCCAAATCCATTACATTCCCCTTGAATGCAAACTCTTTAAATTCTTTTATAAGTCCCATAATTTAATTTTTTGTTAGTATCGTAAAAGTATAAAATTAATTTATCTTCTGCAGTATTTTGTCAGAAATTAAATGACGTTTGGTAAAATTTTTATTCCGGTTTTTGGTTTTCTTCTTCGGTAATGATTCTGTTTTTTGAGGTAAACATAATCACAAATCCTGCAATCATAAAAGGAATAGAAAGTACCTGTCCCGTATTTAAACCGCCGAAAGTAATAAACTCGTTTCCTTGCGGCTCTTTCAAAAACTCTACGAAGAAACGGATTGCCCAAAGCAAAATGAAAAATAATCCGAAAAGCCAACCTTGCTGATATTTTTTGTAGGTATATCGGTAAAAAATCCAAAGCAGAACAAAGAGCAGAAAATAACCACCTGCTTCAAAAAGTTGTGTAGGATAACGCGGAACAATATCACCGTATTCCGAACTTTGCTGAGGAAAAAGCACTGCAAAAATCGAATTTTCGGGAGTGGGTTTTCCGATGATTTCCGAGTTGAAAAAATTCCCAATTCTTACAAAAGCACCACCCAATGCGACAACAATCCCTATTCTGTCATACACCCAAAACGGATTTTTCTTAATGATTTTATAGGAATAATATAATGTTGTGAAGATTAAAGCAATAGTCGCTCCGTGACTTGCCAAGCCAGAAAATCCGGTAAATTCAAAATGAGGTTTTGTTTTTATCGGAAGAAAAACCGACCAGAAATCTTTGCTGAAAAGTTCTGGCTCGTAAAAAATAACGTGTCCCAATCTCGCTCCGAAAATTGTTCCCACCAAAGTCCATGTGAAAAGCGGCTCCAGATATTTTTGGTTGACGTTGTCTATTTTGAAGATTTTCGTCATAATGAGATACCCCAAACCAAACGCGAGAATAAACATCAAACTGTAATAATGAAGCGTAACCGGACCAAGATGAATACCTGTTTCAGGATTCCATGTTGTATATAAAAATGTGAGCATATTAAATTTGTTTAAGGTTTAAAGTTCAATGTTGTTTCGTACATTTCGGCGGAACCGGGTCATAACCTTCGCTTCCCCACGGATGACATCTTGAGATTCTTTTCACACCCAGCCAAAATCCCTTGAAAATACCGTGAACTTGCAGTGCTTTTACCATATAATTAGAGCAAGTTGGTTCGTATCGGCAGTTTTTTGGGAGCAATGGTGAAATGAACCACTGATAAAACTTTATCGGGATAATTAAAGGAAGTGTGATGATTTTGTTAAACATTGCATTGCAAAAATAACGAAATAGTTTAATTTTGTTTAGAGTTTAGAATTTTTTTAAACTTTAAACCTTGAATTTTAAATCTTGAACCACAACATTCCTCTTGCCGAAATTTTGCGTCCGAAAACTTTAGATGAAGTTCTCGGGCAGGAACATCTCACCGGAAAAAACGGAACTATCCGGAAAATGCTGGAAAATGACACGCTCAATTCTCTGATTTTTTGGGGACCACCCGGAACGGGAAAAACCACTTTGGCGGAAATTATTTCAGAAAAATCGGGGCGGAAATTTTTTAAACTTTCCGCAGTTTCCAGTGGAGTGAAAGATGTGCGGGAAGTGATAGAAGATGCCAAAAAACAGAACCTTTTTTCGGGAAAATCGCCTATATTGTTTATTGACGAAATTCACCGTTTCAATAAATCTCAACAGGATTCTCTGCTTCACGCCGTAGAGAAAGGTTGGGTTGTTTTGATTGGTGCAACTACGGAAAACCCAAGTTTTGAGGTGGTTTCGGCATTATTATCGAGAAGTCAGGTTTATGTTCTGAAATCTTTAGATTATGAAAAATTAGAAGAGCTTGCAGAAACTGCCCTGAAAAAATACAACGAAACAGAGAAAACCGCTTTCAAAATCAAGGATAAAGAAGCGTTTATACAATATTCCGGAGGTGATGCCAGAAAACTCATCAATGCGGTGGAAATCGTTTTGAATTATTTCAAAAATTCTAAAAAGAAAGAAATTGCCAATGACGATGTGTTGTCTGTTTTGCAGGAAACAATGGCACTTTACGATAAAAACGGCGAACAGCATTATGACATTATTTCGGCTTTCATCAAATCAATGAGAGGGAGCGATCCGAATGCGGCGGTTTATTGGTTGGCAAGAATGTTATCGGGAGGTGAAGACATTAAATTTATTGCAAGAAGAATGCTGATTTTGGCGGCAGAAGATATTGGTTTGGCAAATCCGAATGCGTTGGTTGTTGCCAATAATTGTTTTCAGGCGGTGAATGTTATCGGGAATCCCGAAGCAAGAATTATTTTGAGTGAAACTGCGGTTTATCTGGCGGTTTCGCCGAAAAGTAATTCTACTTATGCAGCAATTAACGAAGCAATGGCAAAAGTAAAACAAACGGGAAATCTTCCTGTTCCGCTGCATCTTCGCAATGCTCCTACAAAACTGATGAAAGATTTGGATTACGGAAAAGATTATCAGTACGCACATTCCCACAAAGGAAATTTTGTTGATTTGGAATTTCTGCCGGAAGAAATTTCGGGGACTAAATTTTATGAACCCGGAAATAACACCACCGAAAACAAAATAAGAGAAGAGCAGAAGAAAAAATGGAAAGATAAATATTGATGTTCTCTGAAACGAAAAATCCGCTTCCAAAAAAATGGAGGCGGATTTCCTAATAATTATTATGAAAAAAAATTAAACTTTTACTTCTGTATTGATGCCTTCTCTGATTTCTGAATTAAAAACTTTGATTTCCGGCATTGCATAAATGTGGGATTTTGCGCGAAGTGCCACAATTTTTTTGATATAGTTCAGGTCTTTCGCTTCATCTATCGTCATATCCTGAAATTCGTAGATTTTTACCACATCATTTTTCTCGAAAGTTTTTTTCACGGTGCTCAGTTCTTCTTCGTTGTGAACGGCAACGCTTGTAATCAACTTGTCTGTTTCCGGAGTTACGGTTTCCGGATTTTCTTGACCGAAAAGTTTTTTCCAGAAATTTTGTCTTTGTTCCGATGTGTTTTTACGGTCGGTTCGGTAAATAATATAATCTTGATTTCTGATTCCTGATTTTTCTAAACCCTCAGAAACTTCTTTTGCGTTTTCTTGACTTGGGAATAAGCCGACAATTGTGTAATTCATAATATTTTTTTTGTTATTAATTCCGTTGCAAAGATATTCAATATTTATACCAAAAAAGGTAAAATTAAAAATATTAACAAATAATTGATAAAAATCATCAATTATTTTATGAATAAAATAATTTTAATTAGCGCTTTTTGGAAGTAACTGAAAAAATGTATTAAGAAGTGCTGCAAACACACAATTATATTGTTGGTCGGTTAATAAATATTACAGGTTTAAATTTAGAAATTATGAATTTCAGAATGTCTAAATTCTCACAACCAGAAATAATTAACTTCTCGTTGAATCTGTGATTTTGTGTGGTAAGTTTGAAAGGGAAAAAGAGAAATTTAATATCCTAAAGCTTTTTTTGTATCCAAAGCTGTTTGATTTATGGTTTCTAAACATTTGCCGAAATTTTTTGCATCTTGACGCAAATCCCAAAATGGCAAAACAACAATGGTGGTAATATCAGTTGCAGGATCATGTAGCATGAGAGAAAGATATCCTTCTGTTGCTCCATTGTGTCCATAACCGATATGCTTAATATGAAAGCATCCTAAAGCATAATTGTTATTTTCATCAGTTGTTGCTGAACCTTTACTGTTTTTCATAAGCTCTACAGATTTTTTATTAAGAACATTTTCTCCTTTCATAATACTTCTTATGTATTTGGAAAGTTCTTTCATGGTACCAATTCCGTTGCCTTCTGCTATTTTTCCGCTTGCATTCTTTTTATCTGTAATTTCATGTCCGTTATCTTCCAGTATGTATCCTTTTATATAAGGACTTGGCAATTGTTGGTCTGTTGCAAGTTCTGTAAATTTTATATTCAGTGGAACTTTTGTTTGCGGACCAATTATATGGTCAGTCAAATAATCATTATATGTTTTTTCCGATCCTTTTTTATCAGAATAAACTTTTCTTATGATTTCTCCCAAGATAGAATATCCTGTATTAGAATAATGATAAACAGTATTTGGTGGTCCATAAGTAAGATTGTTTTCTGTGAGCAGTTTTACATATTGTGTAGTCGTAAACTGATGATTGGGAGAGGTTTGAAGTATATATTCTTCCCAAGACATTCCATTAAAACCGAATTGACTTGTATCATTAGTAATATCATAAATTCCTGCATTGTGCTGAAGAAGCTGTCTTATGGTAATTGAATTTTTATGCGGAAAATTCCATTCCCGTACATCGGGAGTGTATGGAATATTTGTCCCCGGAATATTTACCGTAATTAAATCATCAAGATTGAGCCACCCATCTTGCATCATTTTTAGGATTGCAGTTGCCGTGAAATTTTTGGTATTACTTGCAAAACGGAAATAAGTGTTTTCTGTAACGGGAGTGCTGTTTTTTCCTGTAACAGTGCTAAAATATGTTCCTTTCGGAGATACAACATAAACACTTAGAGACGGAATATCATACTGAAGATCTTTCTGTAATTTTTGATGAATGTTGCGCACACTCTCGTCTATTTTTGATTGATAATCTTCTTTGCAAGAAGAGGTAAAACCCATTAAAATAATTGCTGAAAAAATATTTAGTAAAGATTTCATAACCGATATTGCTTTGATACACAAATATATAAAACTTATTTTTGAAACAAAACTTAATTTTGAAACAAGCGGGAACAAAATTTGTATTGGGAAAAATTTGTAATTTTATGGATAAGAAATGAAAAATAAAATAAAATGACAAACATTCTTCTTGCTTCCACTTCCACAATTTTTGGTGGAAATTATTTAGAATATCTGAAAGATGAAATCATTAAACTTTACAAAGATGTTGAGGAAATCATCTTTATTCCTTTTGCAAGACCGGGCGGAATTTCATACGACGATTATACACAAAAAGTCCGCGATTTTTTTTCCGGCTTCAATATTAAAGTAAAAGGACTTCACGAATTTGATGATAAAACTGAAGCCATTAATTCTGCAAAAGGATTTTTCACAGGCGGCGGAAATACTTTTCTTTTGGTAAAAACCATGCACGAAGAAAACCTGATGAAACTTCTTAAAGAAAATATAGAAAAAGGAAAACCGTATCTCGGTTGCAGTGCAGGTTCAAATATTGGTGGTGTCAATATGAAAACCACCAATGATATGCCAATTGTTTATCCGCCAAGTTTTGATTGCATGGGATTGGTTCCGGTCAACATTAATCCACATTATCTTGACCCAAATCCTGACTTAAAACATAATGGCGAAACCCGCGAAACAAGAATTAAAGAATTTTTGACGCAGAACGATATAAAGGTAGTAGGACTTCGTGAGGGAAATTGGATTAGAAAAATAGGAAATAGAATAACAGTAGAAGGTTCAGAAACCACCAGAATTTTTGAAAAAAATAAAGAACCTTATGAAATAGAACCAGGAACGGAGTTGGTTTAAAGTTTAAGATTGCAATTGGTGCAGGTTGCAAGTTTAACTTCCAACTTCCATCACTCAATCCAATTTTTCTCGATAAGTTCCATCAAAAAATTAGGACATTTTACGATTTTTTTGGTATTGGCATCTAAAAAAAATAAAATCGTTTTGGCTTCCGAAATTTTTTCTTTAGAATCGTTATAAATTTCATATTCGAACTCAATTCTTACCCCAGGAATTTTTTTAATATAGATGTGAATTTCTAATTTCTCATCATAAAAAGCCGGCTTTAAATATTTGATATTGTATTCCGAAACAGGCAGCCAAATTCCCTGTTTTTCAATCTCGTCATAAGAAATCCCAAGTGACCGGAACAGTTCAACTCTTGCCACTTCCAGATAGGTGGCGTAATTGCCGTAATAGACATACTTCATGGGATCTGTTTCTGCGTATCGTACTCTTAATGTGTTAGTTGTGTGTATCATGTTGAAGTATTAAATCAATCATACAAATATATTTTTTAAAAATCAATAGCACAAAAATTTTTTTTTAAAAAATTAAAATTCGATATTTGCTTTCTCTCAAAAATATATAACCGAAGGAAAAAATTGCAGAAAGAAAATGAATGAAAACTTAACGCTTATCTGGGAAAGATGTCTTCTTTTTATGAGGGATAACCTGAATGCTTCTGAAGACAATACAGACCTGAAAAAATTAGAAAGCTCGTTTGACTTATTGTTTGATAATGTGCAGCCGGTTTCACTGGTGAGCAATAATCTTACACTTTTAGTTCCGAGTGATTTTTATAAGGAGTATATCGAAGACAATTATTTGTCTCTGCTTTCTGCTGCGTTAAAGAAAAATATAGGTAAAGGGGTGAAACTTTGGTATTCTGTTATGGAAAATAAACCTGCAGGACAAGAAAAACCTATCACCGTCAATGTAAAAGGAAAAAGCATTCCGACACCGAAAATGCAGGAAACGCTTCCACCGTCATTTTCACAGAATCTCATCAATCCTTTCGTGGTTCCGGGAATGAAGAAAGTGAATATAGATTCTAATCTGAAAGCAGATTTTTCTTTTGACAATTATGTAGAAGGAGAGAGCAACAAGTTTGCTTCTACCGTTGCAAAATCTATTGCAAAAAGACCGGGAGCAACTGCTTTTAATCCTCTGTTTTTGCATGGCGGTTATGGCGTAGGAAAAACACATTTAGGACATGCAATTGGTTTGGAAGTAAAAAATGCCTTTCCAGATAAAGTGGTTCTTTATTTGTCATCAGAAAAATTCATACAGCAGTTTGTTTCCGCTGCAAAAGCTCATAAACAGACAGAATTTGCCAATTTTTATCAAATGGTAGATGTGTTGATTATTGATGATATTCAGTTCCTTTCCGGGAAAAAATCCACGCAGGACAGTTTCTTTCATATCTTCGATTACCTGCACCAAAACGGAAAACAGATTATCCTCACTTCCGATAAAGCGCCGGTTGATATTCTCGATATTCAGGACAGAATTGTTTCCCGCTTTAAATGGGGACTTTCTGCGGAAATAAAATCCCCGGATTTCGATACCCGAAGAAAAATTATCGTTGATAAACTCAGCAGAGACGGAATTGTACTCACTGAAGATATGCTCGATTTCTTGGCATCTGAAGTGAAAACCAACGTGCGAGAACTGATTGGCGTTATCAATTCTGTTATTGCATATTCCACGATTTATAAATCTGATTTAAGTTTAGAACTTTTAAAAGAGACCATCAATAAAATTGCGACCAACCAGAAAAAAATCATCAACATTCCTTATATACAAGATGTGGTTTGTCAATATTTCGGAATCCAAAGAGAGCAACTTCTCTCAAAAACCAGAAAGAGAGAAATTGCACTTCCAAGACAACTCGCTATGTATTTTGCTAAAGAATACACCAATTCTACATTTACCAAAATTGGTGAAGAAATGGGAGGAAAAGATCACTCAACCGTTATGTATGCTTGTGATACGATAAGAGATGTATCCAAAATCGACAAAGAACTGAAAAAATACGTAAAAGAACTTGCCGAGAAAATTAAACAATAATTGCCGGAAGTTTTTTACTGAAAAAAGATAAATATGAAGAGTAGTAATATTCTTCATTTTTTCTTCCATCTTTGTAACCCATAAAAAAACTTATTCATTATGAAAATCCTCGTCGTTTGTCTCGGAAATATTTGCAGAAGTCCGCTTGCAGAAGGTATTTTGAAATCTAAACTTCCGGAACACTTCTTTGTAGATTCTGCCGGAACAATTGCAATGCACGAAGGAAAACATCCCGACAAAAGAGCGATAAAAACTGCACAAAATCACGGGATTGATATTTTCGGACTAAAATCAAGACCTATTAAAAAATCGGATTTAGAAAATTTTGACCATATTTTCTGCATGGATTTGAATAATATGGAAGACGTGATTTCCATAGCCGAAAACGAAGAACAGAGAAAGAAAATTTCTTTATTTCTGGAAGAAGCAGGAAACCAGAAAAACGCCGAAGTTCCCGATCCGTATTATGGTGATTTATCCGGTTTTGAAGAAGTATATCAACTTTTAGATGAAGCAGCCGAGAAGATTGCAGCAAAACTGTATCATCGTTAAAAATAGAAATACGAAATGAGAGGATTAAATTTTACATCAAAAACTTGCTTTCACCTGCATAGAACCAATATGTATCGTTCTTTCACCCGAATTTCGCCCTTCATAATTTGCACTCACCTGAATCAACGAACTTATTTGCTGCTGAAGAAAAACAGTCCACACCTGATTTTTACCCGGTTTCAGTCCGTCAAGCATTTGGTTTCCGACAATAGAAAAACTGTTTCCGGTGAAATCGTTATTGATGAAAGAAAAATTTCCGCGTATCGAAGTTTTCTTCTTTTCCCATTGCAAACTTCCCGTCAAATCAAAGGTTTTCAGCAATTCTTCACCATCGATTCTGTCTTTTTGCCTGAAAGCCGAAGACAATTCTGCTTGTAAAGATTCGGTTAATTTATAAGTTGCTTTCGGTTTGGTTTCAAAATTACTCAGCATATAATCTCTGGTTTTGAAAAGTTGCGAAGCATTTGAAATCTGATGAGCAGCATTTTCCCAATCGAGCCGAAATTCTTTATTAAACCAATATCCGAAGTTCAGGAAATGAGAAGTTTGTTCCCGCTCTTCATTGCTGAAATTGGCATTGATAAGATTTTGATTGGCGATAAAACGGTAACTTCCGTTCCAGCCGGATTTATCGGTCGGATTAAATTGTGCAGAAGCAAGAATGCTTTGGTTTTTCAAAATCTGGTCTGCATTTTTTTCAAACGGATTCAGCACCAAAACCTTTTCACGTTTGTAAAAAGAGTTTTGCGTATTGACAGAAATATTAAAATTCCACCTTTTTAGGAAACGGTTTTCTGAGCCGAAAATTACCGCCGGATTTACAAACAAAGCCAACTGCATTTTATTTTTGTTAGACGGAATGTAGTTTACGGTATTGGTGTAAACTCTGATATACTGCGCCAAATCTGCATATTCAGCGATTTCAAATTCATCGAGTTGTTGTATTCCGTCGCCGTTGTAATCTGTCCATTTATAGATTCCTTGTCCGTCGGTAACTTTGATGTACTGAAATTCCCGCTGCGCTTCCTGTCCGTTTCCGAGTTCATAAAAAACTTGCAAACGCATTCCGTTTTTGAAAAGTTGTTGATTATAGAGAATATTTCCCACCACAAAATCACTGTTGAGTTGATTTACAAAATTCTGATTTTGGAAATAAAATTTTCGGTAATGAACCAATGCGTTCAAGGTGGTTTTTTCGGTTTTAATGATTTGGCTTTCTGCCACGATTCCCAAAATGTGATTCATATTTTCCAAAGCATTATTCCGAACAGAATCATTGTCCCGGAAATAAACTTTAGCCAAAAGTTTTGTTCTTGCAGAATCGCCAATTTTTTTCTGAACGAAGATTTCTTTCCAACTGAAACTACTTACATCAAGAAGCTGTGTTTTGTTAAAATTTTTCAGATTATGTTCCATACTTGCACCGATTCCCCAACTTCCTTTTTCGCCCGTGAATTCTGAAGCAACCGCACCGCGCACAAATTTGGTGTTTTGCAATTCAGCTTTGGTATCGAGGTAAGAGATATTTCCTTTGGTGGTGAATTTTCCCTTTACCCAGCCGAAATCTAAATCATTTTTCAGACCGCGATAATTGCTTTTTTCGTCTAAGAAATTGAGGCGGTAATTGATGAACGAAAGATTTTTCCATTCATTTAAAAAACTGAAAATAAATCTGTTCTGCGTGATTTGGTTAAATTCTGAAGTCAGGTTAAAATCTCTTGAAAATTCCACATCATTAATTCTGTCGAGAATATGAAACCGTGAACTGATGTGCTGAAATTCAAAACCAGGTGTACCTTTCCAATTGTTTTTTGTAAAGCGTTTGTTCCCGAAAATTCTGGCTGCATAACCGATATTTTGCTCAGAATCTTTAGACGAAAAAAGATTCACATCATAATTGCTCAGTGAAAAATCTGCGCCTATTTTTCCCTCGTTGAGAAGAATCTCAGTATTGGCGGAAAAAACCTGAGCTTGTTGCGGAGCGGGTAATTTTCTCACGGCTTTGTAATCGCCCATGTTTTGACCAACATATTCAAAAACACGCCCATTGTTGGTAGTTTGCTTCAAACGGTAGTCGCCGAGATTTTCGCCGAAATAAGTGAATGAAACCTGATAAAGCGTTTGACTTTGGTCGGTAGAAAATTCATAATAATTCCCGTTCGGATTTTGGATGAGTTGATACAGAATTTTATTCACGTCATATTCTGTAACCGTTCCGGATGGTGCATACATCAAATCGGGATTGTTTCCTGCATTGGCGAGAATTTCTTCATCTTCTTTAGACAAGTTAAGAGCAAGTGGTGCATTTTTGTTGTCGTTTTCCATAAACCAATTGAAGCCGAATTTTGCTTTTTCTCTTTGGTGTGCAATTCCGCCTGTAATGAGAAATCGGCTGTAATTTCTGTTGGTATAATTATAAGAAATGGTGATGAAATTCTGCCTGAAAATCGGTCGGAAACTCGTAAAGGTAACTTCGCCGGTGTTGTAATTAATGACATAATCTTGATTTTCGCCACGCTTCATCAAAATTCCGTCAATATAAACCTGTTCCGAACCGGAAATAATGGTGATGAATTGTTCGCCGTTTTTTCCGTTTAATCTGTACGGACCTTGATTTCCTTCAACACCCTGAAATCTGATTCTGTGAAATTCACTTCTTGCAATACCAGCAGAAGCGTTGATAAAAGTTTTGTTTTGGTTTCCTATTTCGGTTAGAAATTCCAATCCCATGCTTCGTCTTTGGAATCTGCCGAAATAAGTGGTGTCATCATTCAAATCCAAATGACCTGCTCTCAGAATTGAGTGTTCTTTGATGTTTAGCTGCATGTAGATTTTGTCGAATTCTTCTAAAGTTTGTGTGTAACCATCTGCTTGAATAGGTAAGTTGTGGTCTGAAATACTTGCAAGAATAGAAACATCTTTTGAGAGCTGTCCCGAAATCTGCAAATCCATAGAACTTTGTACACTTTGACCCTGATTGTTGCCGAATGTAATGCCGCGTATTATAGAACCTTTTGAGTTGAGGTCACCCAGAATTTGCGAGCGTGTATTTTTTTTCACCAATACACCCTCATCTACCATCATTTTATGATGGAGTTTAATAAAATCAAGTGTATCTTTAGAGAAAACATCTTGGTTGATTTTTGCAGAAAGTACAGAGTCTCTTTTTATGGAATCTTGCTGTACGTTGGGATTTTTCCAAGTGAAAATCTGGGCATTAAAAATATTTAACCCCGCAGAAATGAAGATGAAGAATAATAGTTTTTTAATCAAAACAGTACGCTGAAATACCGGATGTAAAAGTAACGAAAATTAAAAGAAATAATTATGTGTATTGGTTTTCTCTGAAGTGTGCGGTGAAAGGGTTTTATAAAAAAATGCTTCCGAATCTTCAAGATTCGGAAGCATTATAAATTTGTGTTATAAAGTTCAGATATTATAATCTTACTTTTTTGCTGATAACTTTTCCGTTGGCTAAAGTTACATTTACGATAACCATTTTTTCTTTTGTAGATACAGCCGTAGATTTTGCGTTTACGTTAGAAGAAGAAAGTAGTCTTCCACTGAAATCATATACTTTTACTGATGAGATTTCTTCGTCAGAAGAAACAATAATTTCACCGTTGTTACCATAAACAGAGATATTCTCTTTTGTAGTATTGATTGTAGCCAAAGTAGTATGTGTCAATGGTTTTATCACAATATTATCTACTGTAATGCTCCCTGTTCCTGCAGTGAATATAAATTTGAAATCATTAAGTGCAACTGAAGCAGTTGTTGCAGCCATTTCATCAAAAATTTTGGTAGTTCCTGCCCATACATCTGCTTTACCATTAGCAACTGTTTCGGTATTTCCGTCTGGAGCTGTGTAAGAAATATCAGAACCTGTCTTATTGATTACCCAAGTAATTTTTTGAACTCCGGATAAATTTGCGCTATTTGTACCTCCACCGATATCTCTCAGAGCGAAAGTTCCGTTGGTTGCAGTTAAATTAATCCCGATTCTTGAATTAACATTAGCATTTGCAGGGTTAGAGTTTGCTGTGGTTAAAGAATTTCCAATGTAGAAAATCGCAGCAGTTGTAGTCGCAGCAGCAGAAGAAGTAGAAAGGTCAAAAACTACAGACATTGCATCGGGAGCAGTAGCCAAAGCTTTTATTCTTGTGATAGAACCTGCATTTGCTGTTCCACGAGTACCTTTCAAATTATTTCCTGAAGCGTCCCAAGTAAATTGTGCGCCACTTGTAGTGATTCCGTCAAACTTGTCCGGCGTTGGTGTAGCAGGACTTTGTACGTAATCTGATACTGTTGTAGAAGAAGAAAAATCCTGCTCAAATGTTGATTGAGCATAATTAAGTGCAGATACCATTATTGCACATGGCAAAACTGCTTTACTGATAGTTTGTAAAAATTTATTCATAATTAAGATTATTTTATAGGTGCAAATTTAGTTTTTTTTTTTATACGATATGGTTTTGCAATAATAATTAAAAGTTAATTTTTTTGCTTTTGTTTTTATTTGATAATCAATTTTTTAACAGATGATTAAAAGCAAGTAGATGGAAACAATTTTAAATAATTGTTAAAAAAGTGATACTTCTCATTCGGGAAGTATTTTTTTTGTAATTTTGCCTCAATAAAAAATAATTTTTAAATCAATTACAATGAAAAAAATCTTTACAATTTTAGGCGTTTCTGCGATATGCTTTATGAATGCGCAGAACTTATTAGTAAATCCAGGTTTTGAAATTTGGACAGACTCTGCAGCAAAACCAGACGGTTGGTCTGCAATGAACGGTGGTACAGGAACAGGACTGGAAACAGCAATCAAACATTCAGGAAATAACTCAATCAAATTGATTCCTGTGTCTACAGGTACAAATGCTAATATCGGAGCTGTTGATGTAACTGCTGATGCTAATGAACTTTATACGGTTGCTTACTGGGTATTAGATAATGTAGCTAATTCAAGAGCAAGACACTGGATTCAGTTCAGAACAGATAGTGCAAATATTACGGTTACAAATAATCCGTTTCAACCGTCAACATACACATCAGATAGTTCTGAATGGGTTTATGTAACAACATCTGCTACAACACCTGCAACTACTACAAAATTGAGATTTGATTACAGAGTTTATGCTCAAAACAATATTGCTACAGATGCTGTTTATTTAGATGATGTGGTTTTGATGAAAGGTGCTTTAGCGGTAAATGACATCAAAGATTTTGATAAGAAAGTTCAGTTCAATACCATCGTAAGAGACCAGATTATCTTCACACTTCCTGTAAAATCTACAGTTAATATTTATACTGCAGATGGTAGATTGATTTCTTCTAACAGAGTAGAAAACGGAGGTTCTGTAAATACACAAACTTTGGTAAAAGGAAACTACATCGTAACTGTTGATAACGGTGCAAATAAAATCAGCAGAAAAGTAATCAAAAACTAAGAAAAAATTTTTTGATGATATAAAAAAACCGCTTCGTAGCGGTTTTTTTGCTTTGGGGTTTTAATTATTTCGTTCGGTTATTATTTCATTAATGGCTTTTTTGGCTTCATCAACTAAATTCTCATTCATTTTGTTTTTTAATTCTTGAGTTGATAAGTTTTCAAATTTTTTCTTAAAAAAAGCTACTTGTTTTTTCTTCGTTCGATATATTCTTCTTTGGGAGTTCCGAACCATTTTTCATTGAGCCCAGAAATTATATTCCCTTTTTTATAAATAAGAATCAAAAACAGTGTGAAATTCAGAATGTTAAAAAAAGCCATAGAATTGATTGCGGTGGATAAATTTTTCTACTTCATATTTAACCCCGCATTTGCCAATACCACTTAAGTTTGCATAAAAATAGTAGAGATTAAAAATATTA
>CAZHFE010000022.1:0-23570 GCA_964532055.1 uncultured Kaistella sp.
ATGTTCAACAGTTTACAGGATAAATTAGACAAAGCATTACACAATATTTCCGGTCGCGGAAAAATCACGGAAATCAACGTGGCAGAAACCGTGAAAGAAATCCGCCGTGCATTAGTTGATGCCGATGTGAATTACAAAGTCGCCAAAGATTTAACCAAACGTGTTCAGGACAAAGCTCTCGGACAAAATGTGTTGACGAGTTTGACACCGGGACAACTGATGACCAAAATCGTACACGATGAACTGGTAGATTTAATGGGCGGAACACAAGAAGGAATTAATCTTTCCGGAAAACCAAGCGTTATTTTAATTGCCGGTTTGCAAGGTTCAGGAAAAACAACTTTCTCGGGAAAATTGGCAAATTATCTGAAACAGAAGAAAAACAAAAAACCACTTTTGGTTGCATGTGATGTTTACAGACCTGCAGCAATTGACCAGTTGAAAATATTAGGTGAACAAACAGAGATCCCCGTTTATACCGAAGAAGGAGCAACAAATCCTTCCACGATTGCAGAAAATGCTGTGAAATTTGCTAAACAAAACAACCACGATGTGGTGATTGTAGATACTGCGGGTCGATTGGCAATTGATGAGCAAATGATGAATGAAATAAAATCAGTACATCATTTCATTAAACCGGACGAAACCCTTTTCGTGGTAGATTCTATGACGGGACAAGATGCGGTAAATACGGCAAAAGCATTTAATGAAGCTTTGAATTTCAACGGAGTGGTTCTCACAAAATTAGACGGTGATACAAGAGGTGGTGCTGCTTTGACGATTCGTTCCGTAGTGGAAAAACCAATTAAATTCATTTCCACAGGAGAAAAAATGGAAGCACTTGATGTTTTCTATCCCGAAAGAATGGCCGACAGAATTTTGGGAATGGGAGATGTAGTTTCTTTGGTAGAGAGAGCTCAGGAACAGTTTGACGAAGAAGAAGCCAGAAAACTACACAAAAAAATTGCTAAAAACGAATTTGGTTTTGATGATTTCCTGAAGCAAATCAACCAAATCAAGAAAATGGGAAATATGAAAGATTTAATGGGAATGATTCCGGGAGTTGGTAAAGCAGTAAAAGATGCCGATATTCAGGACGATGCTTTTAAACATATTGAAGCCATTATTCACAGTATGACGCCAGAAGAAAGAAGAAGCCCATCTATCATTAATACACAAAGAAAAAACAGAATTGCGAGAGGAGCCGGAAGAAAAATAGAAGATGTAAACCAACTGATGAAGCAGTTTGAGCAAATGGGAAAAATGATGAAAATGATGCAGGGACCGCAAGGAAAGCAAATGATGGAAATGATGAGTAAAGGAATGCCGAAAATACCAGGAATGGGTGGTAATCTTTTCGGAAAATAGAGGGTTGGTTCATGTGGAGTATAGTTGCGATTTATCGCGTGTCGATTCCAAAATTTATAGTGTTTCAATTCCTACAATCGAAATCCACAATAAAAAAATAACCCCGAATAAATTCGGGGTTATTTAATTTTTGTCTTTTAAATTTCTCGATTAGAATTTGAAAGTAAGACCTGCGTTAGCAATTGAGAAAGAACTATATCCTACCTCAGCATTGATACCGATTGATTTGCTGAACCAGTAGTGACCACCGATGTGACCACCGTAACCAACTCCACTTGCTGTACCTCCTGTAATATTTGATCCTCCGTCATCAAACGATACATTTACGTAACCCAATTTTGCTCCTACATACAAATCATAGTTTGCATCGTTGATGAAAAGGTAATTACCTACAACGCTTGCAAAAATAAGAGTCCATTTCCAACTGTAGTTTGCTCCCCACCCAGAATAATCATACTTTGCAGATTGATAATCAACTGAAGCTCCCAAACGAAATTTGTCGCTCAATTGATATTCGTACTGAAGTCCCAACGGTAAACCAGCTGATGAACCAGCACCTACATAATTACCACCAAAACCAACTTTGGCTGTAATAAGTGAACTTCCTTTTTCAACTTGAGCGTGCGCCATAGTCGCACCGAAAACTGCAAACGCAGCTACTAATAATAATTTTTTCATGATTAAAACATTTAAATTGTGCCACAAAGATATAAGTAAATTCCTAATTAACAAATTTTTAACAAAAATTATTTAAAATTTTTATTTAAAATATTAAATTTCAGCAAAAAAAAAATCTATATTGTTAAAAAAACAGGGCAAATTATTCATCTTTCATCCGTTTTTCTTCTTTATTATATGCCAGAATAATTTTTTTCACCACATGATGCCGCACTACATCTTCTTCTGTGAGGTGCACAAAACCAATTTCTTCTACGTCTTTCAGAATTCTCATTGCTTCTTTTAATCCCGATTTTTGTTTCATCGGCAAATCTACCTGACTTGGGTCGCCTGTAATAATAAACTTCGCATTCATACCCATTCTCGTAAGAAACATTTTCATTTGAGAATGAGTAGTATTTTGGGCTTCATCTAAAATTACGAATGCCTCATCTAAAGTCCGCCCTCTCATAAAGGCGAGCGGCGCAACTTCAATCACTTTCTTCTCAATAAAACCCTCTAATTTTTCATGTGGAATCATATCGCGAAGCGCATCATAAAGTGGTTGTAAATACGGGTCGAGCTTTTCTTTTAAATCACCGGGAAGAAACCCCAAACTTTCTCCAGCTTCTACGGCGGGTCTTGTAAGGATAATTCTCTTTACTTCTTTATCCCGCAAAGCGCGTGCTGCTAAAGCAACGCTTGTATAGGTTTTTCCGGTTCCGGCGGGACCAATGGCGAAAACCATATCTTTCTTTTCGGTTTCCTTTACCAATTTTTTCAGATTGGTGGTTTTAGCTTTGATGACTTTACCATTCACACCTTTCACAATAATATCCTGATTAAAGACTAATTGCTTTTCGGTTTCGTCTTTAATTGTCAAGATATTTTCAACGTCTTTTATAGTAAGTGAATTATTTTCAGAGATATAGTTTACAATATCATCGAGCTTCTGTTTCAGAATGTCCAGAGCTTCGCGGTTTCCTATGGCAAAAACGAAATGATCCCTCCCCGTAATTTTCAAAGTGGGAAAACTCGATTTCAGCAAATTAAAATACTGGTTATTTACCCCGTAAAAAATTTTGGCATCAATGCCGGTTAATTCATATTTCAGTTCAAACATACTTTTATGATTGATAATTGATAGTTAATGGTTGATTAATTGCTCATTGCTAATTTTGTCTAAAAGTATAATTTTTATTTCAAACATTGAGTTTTACTTTTCCACAATAACAGGTAAAATTATTTTTTAACTTAAATTTGCACTGCGCAATATTTTTTCATGCCTGTTATTACTTTTACTTCAGATTACGGATTGGTCGATCACAGAGTTTCTGCTGTGAAAGGAACGATTTTGAATTTGAAAGAAGACATTTCTATTGTAGATATTTCTCATCACATACAGGCATATAATCTGCTTCAAGCCGCATATATTGTAAGAAACGCTTATCCTTTTTTTCCGAAAGGTACGGTACATATTATTTCTGTGGATAGTTTCTATACCAAAGAACGGAAATGTATTTTATACAAAGCAGATGGTCATTATTTCATCGCAGCAGATAATGGTATTTTGAGTTTGATTTTTTACGACCAAAAACCGGAAGCTATTTACGAAATCACGGTAAATAACAGATTTGATGATGAAGTGAAATTTACCCCGACCGATGTTTTTGCTCCTGCCGCAGTGCATCTGCAAAATGGCGGTTTACCAGAAGTTATCGGCAGAAAAATAAAAACGGCGAAACAGCTTTCTTTTGCGAGAGCCGTTTTTAATGAAAGTGAAAAAATGATTATCGGTGAAGTGATGTATATTGACAATTTCGGGAATCTGGTTTCTAATATCAGCAAAAAGTTTTTTGAGCAATCCGGATTGGGAGCGGAAAATTTCACCATTAAATTCCGTAATCTTACTTTATCTAAAATCTACAACCATTATACGGAAGTAGTGCAGAATTGGCAAAAAGAAAACCAATTTCACGGGAAACCTGCCGCAGTTTTTAATGATGCTGGTTTGTTGGAACTTACCATATACAAAGGTGACAGTACCAACGGTGCAAAAAATCTGTTCGGGTTAAAAGTCGGTGAAAATATCTTTGTAGAGTTTCATTAAAAAAACCGGCTCAAAAGAACCGGTTTCATTTAATAATTAATTTTTAGTTTATCTCACAACCTTTTTATTAACTTTTTCTTTTGCTGTAGTAACACTTACTACGTAAGTTCCTGCAGGATATGCGGAAAGATTGAGATTCTCTTCTGTTGAATTTACTTTAGAGAGGTTTCTAATCAATTTACCCGACATATCAAAAACTTCTACAGACAGTATTTTTTCTTTTGATGTAATGCTGTAAACTCCTTTCACTGTAGTTTGAGCGATAACTACACCACCTGACAATGCATTTTCACCGGTTCCCAGAGTAAGACATTCAAAGGTTGCTTTCCAACCTGCTTTATTAGTGGTACTGTTTGAGATAAATCTTATAGTAATCGCACCTGTTGCATGAGTTGAGGTAAACGGACCAGGAATAGCGTCCCCACTGATTGTAGTTGTAGTAAATCTCGGTGAAGCGATATTAGGACCATTATAAGCAATCATATAATCTGAAGACGGTTCGGTATCAAACTCACTAAAAGTAATTTTCAGTTTATCATTCGGATTGGTCGGATAGAAAGTTTTTGTCCAGTTTTCACTATCACTGTAATTTCCGGAAGGACCTCCTGTATCTGTAAAGAGTACTCCTGTACACCAATCAGCATCTGTAAAAATCATTTGTCTTGCAGCATACGCTTCCGGACCTGTACAATCAGCACCAACTGTTACAAAATAAATGCTTCCGGGTTGCAGATTGTTAAAATTCAATATTTTATTAGTGGTAACGCCGGTATCTATTACTTGCCCGTATTTTGTTAAAGTATATCTCCAACTGGTTCCTGTATTATCAACAATAGTTGCAGTTGCAGAGGTATTTGTTAGATTAGAAATTGTTAAATTGGTTGCCGTTTGTGTACAAGATGCTATACAGTCTGTTCCTAAACACGCACTTCTTTCAACAGTACTTCTAATCATAGCTGCAGGTTGCGGCCCAAAACCATTGGCAAGGTTAGTTCCTACCGAACCTATAAGATGACAGTAGCTCATGATGGTTCCTCCCGTTCCTGTCGGAAGTGGTCCACTATCACATGTTCCATTTCCAGGATTTCCGGAAGCCGGTCCGCAACCGTCAATTCTCGTATTATTTCCGTTCCATCTGCAATCGTGGGTATGTGGCGAACTTAAATTATGTCCCATTTCGTGTGCCATTACCATAATATTCCATGAATAGGTAGGTACGTTTTGATAAGAGAGATTCATACCGCAAAAAGAGTGATTACTGGTTGTACACAATGTATCTACGTAAGCTACACTTGTAACGGCAGGAGATTTCAACAATTGCCCCACATCACCGTTGAAGGTTGGTCTTCCGCTTCTGAATGAAGCCAAAACAGTAGCTCCGTTACTGTTATTAGGAGTAGGGTAAGGATCTGCTGAAGTCCAGATAAACATTTCACTCATTGCAATGCTGATATTATCGTTGTTATAGAGTGTCTTAACATTATTGAACATTGCTGTTACCCAGTTTGTTACCGTTGTCGTATTGTTGCCTTGAAGAGTATATAGATTATAACCCACTTCATAATAAACCCTTACGCAATTAGCAGTCATTGTTGTATTTCTTGTCAACATTTCTGGATCATAATTTGTTCCTGCTCCGTGATTTTCTACCAAATCATCAGTACCGCATACAAAAGGATTAGATTCTTTTAATTTATCTTCATTATAAGATACATAATCTTCGGAATTTTTTGCTTTACCCAAAACAATATTTCCTATACTTAACTGAGAAGCAACTCCCATGACCTCATTTTCAAAAAAACTGAATGCTACAACAGATTTATTATCCCCCTTTACAATTCCGTAATAATAAACTCCGGGTGTATAAGCAACTTTGCCTTTATCTGTATTCACGGTAAAACCATTAGCAAAAATATCATTCTTCACAAGTTCTACGGTAATGTTTTTTCCCTCAAAAGGGAAACTCATTTCTAGTGCAGCCGGTTTTTCAGAAGTAATTCGCTTAACCTCTGATTTGTTCAGCTTCATTACTGTAATATCTTCTGCTGCTGCACGATATTGTGCTACTCTTTGAGCGGACTGTTCTGATGTGAACAAATCATACTTTACAAACGTTTGTCTAGCCGTTTGTGCATTCTTTACTTTTTGTGCAATCGGTTTTAGCCCCTGTGAAAATCCAAAGGCGAAAAAAACCATACTGAAACAAAACTGGAAAACTCTTTTCATAATAAAATATTTTTTTTAGCGAATACAAAAAAACTAAAAATATTTCAATTATGCTATGATTATATTATACTTTAACACAATTAAAATTTTTATTAATACTTTTCATAACCAAGATAACCACTAAAACATTTATTTTTGCACAGAAAATTTTGTTGGAAGTTAGAAGATTAGTATATTGATAAATTGGTAAATTAAAAAATGATTGCAATATTAAAAAAAGAACTTTGGGAATATTTCGGGAATTGGAGTGCATGGTTAATCATCGCTGCTTTCAGTTTAATCGGAACCCTTTTTTTATTTTTCTTTGAAAACGATTCTAATATTTTTGAAATCGGAACAGCAGGTTTACAAAGCTATTTCGTGCTGGTTCCTTGGTTGTTCATGTTTATCATTCCGGCAATTTCTATGAAACAACTGGCAGAAGAACAGCAATCGGAAACACTGAATTGGTTATTTTCTCAGCCGATGAAAATTTCAGAAATAGTTGCAGGGAAATTCTTGTCGGTTTGGTTGACCGGGATTTTGTGTCTGCTTCCTTCTTTGGTATATTTTTACACGATTTATGTTTTAGCTGTTCCAGAAGGAAATATAGATTTGGGCGCAACTTTGGGCAGCTATTTTGGTTTAGTGGTTCTTACTGCCGCATTTTCCGCAGTCGGTATTTTGGCTTCAGCGCTTTCCCAAAATCAGATTACGGCTTATTTGCTCGGCGTTTTGCTGTGCTTTATTTTCTATTTCGGTATTGAGCAATTGGCGAGTTACAAATTATTGGGAGATGCAGATTACCTACTCTCGAATCTCGGATTTTACAGACATTTTCTCGCATTTACCAGAGGATTAATTGATACCGGAGATGTTTGCTATTTTATTTTGGTCATCACCATTTGTTTGTTTTTGGCTAAAGTTTTTGTGGAAAGAAAAAAATAATTTCAGTTTTGAATTTAATTATGAACAAAAAAAATATCATATATATTGTCATCGGAATTTTCTTGCTGTTTGGAATTTTCGGGGTTTTCTCCAAAAGATTCGATTTAACACAGGAAAAAAGATACACACTATCCGAATCTACCGTGAAAATTCTGGAATCGGTGCAAAAACCTTTAACCATTGATGTTTATTTAGACGGCGATTTTCCGGCTTCGTTTAAGCAGTTGCAAAGCGAAACCAAATTTTTGCTCGATGAATTCAGAAAAGTAAATCCGAAAATTGATTACAAATTCATTGATCCCATCAAAACGAAAATGTCGAAAGACACTCTGCTCGCAATGGGAATGCAACCGTCAATTCTTCCCGACATGAAAGACGGCAAAATCTCCGAAATCGTACTCTTTCCTTATGCTGCGCTGAAATACAATTCTTACGGAACTTCAATTCCTTTAATCATCAACCAAAGTGGGATTGATGCTTCTGAACAGCTCAACAAATCCATTGAAAATCTGGAATACAATTTCGCTTCCAACATCAAAACCATTACCGAAGAACACAAGAAAAACATAGGAATCCTAATCAATCAGAACGAATTGAGACCCGAAGAATTTCAGGGTTTTATGCAAATGGCTCTTGAAAACTACAACGCAGGTCCAGTTATTCCCGAAAATCAAAAAGAACTCAGTTTAGCTGATGTCCCGAAGCTAAAAAAAATGGATGCTTTAGTTATCGCAAAACCCAGAAAACCTTTTACCGATAACGAAAAAGTAATTCTCGACCAATACATCATGAACGGCGGAAAAACACTTTGGATGATTGATGCCGTGAATGCCGAAATGGATACGCTTTTTCATGCGAAAAAAATCATGGCTTATCCTATGGATACGAACTTAATCGATTTCTTTTTCAACTACGGAATACGCATCAATCCCGGTTTGGTAAAGGATATGAAAAAATCTGCACTCATCAGAATCGTATCGGGTGAAGTTGCCGGAAATCCGCAATATAGCAGTTTTCTGTGGACTTACTTTCCATTGGGAATTTCCGAAAACAAAAATCCTATTACCAAAAACATCAATCCTGTAAAGTTTGAATTTCCCACTTCTATCGACACTTTGGGGAGAAAAGGAATTAAAACCAATGTTCTCTTTGAATCCAGCGAAAGAACCAATACCAAACAAGTCCCGAATTATGTGGCACTTGCAGAAATTGTGCGTGCAGATTCCATAGGTGAAATGGAAAAACCTTCTGCTCCGAAAATTTTTGCGGTAAGTTTGGAAGGTAAATTTACTTCCGCCTATGCAAACAGGAGCGAGAAAAATTCTTACCCGAACTTCAAATCACAAAGTCCTGAAAATAAAATGATTGTCATTGCAGACGGTGATATCGGGAGAAACCAAATATTCAAAGGCAATCCTCTTCCGCTCGGCGAAGATCTGCTTACAAAACAAACTTACGGCAACGAACAGTTTCTGAGAAATGCCCTCGATTTTCTTTTAGATGATGCCAATTTAATGGAATTGCGAAACCGAAATATTGAAGCCCGATTGCTTGACAGAGAAAGAATCTACGATGAAAAAACCTATTGGCAATGGTTTAATCTACTGCTTCCTTTGGCAATAATCGGAATATTCGGCGGATTGTTTTATTGGCTGAGAAAAAGAAAATTCACAATGTAATTTTACACTTTCAATTGTCTGTTAATGCTTTGTTCCAACGAGATAAAAGTTTCGGTTCTGATAACACCTTTCAGCTTTTGTAGCTTGTTCAGAATTTCCATGAGGTGATCATTATCTTTGCACAATACTTTAAGAAAAATGGTATAATTTCCTGTGGTATAATGTGCTTCTACCACTTCATTGATGTCGTTCAGTGCTTTTATCGCATCGTGGTAATGACTTGGCTGCTCCAAAAATACACCGATATACGAAACAACTTTGTACCCTATTTTTCTGGGATTAAGAAATGAAATGGAGTTTTCTATAACACCTGCATTTTCTAATTTTTTTATTCTTTGGTGAACTGCCGTTGTAGAAATCCCTACATTTTTTGAGATGTGTGCCAATGAAGTTTTGGCATTATCCATCAACATATAAATAATTTTTTTATCTACCGAATCTAAGTGATATCCGGAACCAGTTGTGTTTTTCATTGCTTATTTTTTTTTTACGTCTTATATGTTTTAACCATAAATTGCGAGAAAACCGGAAAGTGATCGCTATAACCTGCTAAATATCTCGTTCCTGCATAAGTGCGAAAAGGTCTTCCTGCAAATTCCCGGGCTCTGTTTTTGAGTTTTTCCGGATTAAAAACGGTTGCTGATTTAAATAAAACCGGAAAATGAGTATCAAAAAATTCGCTCGACAAAATTATTTGGTCAAAAAGTAAGCCATTTTTGAAATGAAACGTAGAAAAAATTTTATTTTTATATAATTCTTCGTATGGATTAGTTAAAAAATTACCGAAATGTGCATCATAAAGCAAATGTTGTAAATTATCTGCATCTGGGTTTTCATTAAAATCACCCATTAAAATTACAGGTTCATTTTGAGATTTTAATTTCAGGATTTTTCCTTTTAAATCTTTCAGAATAAAATTACGTTTCGGCTGGTTCACATGCTGCTCTCTTTTTGAAGGGAGATGTACTACAAAAACATTGATTACAGCTCCCGAAATTTTCATTTTGCAAAAAAGAACATCTCTTGTCGTATCATAATTTCCAGAGATGTGGTCTTCAATTTCAAAAAAATACGTGATAGGTTCAGATGATATGATTTCAATTTTAGATTTGTCATAAAGCAGCGCAACATCTACTCCTCTTTCGTCCATAGAATCATAATGAATGATGCCGTAATTACCATTAAAAGGCGATAATGCAAGTAAATCTTCAAGAGGTTTTCTTCCCTGAATTTCGGCTAAACCAATGAGAAAAGGCAGAACATTTTCAGATTCCTGAATCAGCGAAAAAACCCGTGAAAGTTTGAAAAGTTTGTTCTCGTATCTTTTTTCGTTCCAATTGAAAAGTCCGGATATGCCAGAATTCTGCTTACGAAAAAGCGGCGAATCGGGCGGGAAAAGATTTTCCACATTATAAAACGCAATGAGTCCTTTTGTTTCCGTGTCAATCATTTGTAAATTTTCGTGTAACCTTTAATACATAATTCATTCAAGCAAATCGGGGCGTTTTTTTTGAGTAATTCTCAATGCTTCATCATGCCGCCATTCTTCAATTTTTTTTAGATTTCCACTCAACAGAATTTCGGGAACTTTCAATCCTTTGTATTCATCAGGTCTTGTATAAATCGGCGGTGAAAGCAAATCATCTTGAAAACTGTCTGTCAAAGCCGATTGTTCATCATTTAAAACTCCGGGTAACAAACGTATCACTGTATCTGCCAAAACACAAGCTGCCAATTCGCCGCCTGTCAAAACATAATCACCAATAGAAATTTCTTTGGTAATGTGCAAATCCCGAACTCGCTCATCAATACCTTTATAATGACCGCAAAGAAAAATCAGATTATTTTTGATGGAAAGCGTATTTGCCATTTTTTGATTCAGCGTTTCACCATCAGGAGTCAGATAAATCACCTCGTCATAATTGCGTTCGGCTTTTAATCCGGAAATACATTTATCCAGCGGTTCAATCATCATCACCATTCCCGCTCCTCCTCCATAAGGTTCATCATCAACTTGGCGATGTTTCCCGAAACCGAATTCCCGAAGATGATGAAAATGAACTTCAACCAGACCTTTATCTGCAGCTCTTTTCAGGATAGAAGTTTTAAACGGACTTTCCATCAGTTCAGGCAAAACACTTATAATATCTATTCTCATTGTTCGGTCGGGTTTTTTCTGTTCGGAACAATAATCAGTCGCAAAGACGAATCTTTATTCACGTAACTCCACATCCAGTTGAAGAAAATGGCGATTTTGTTTCTTACGCTCAAAATAAGCATCAGATGCAGAAACATCCAAAAATACCATGCAAAAAATCCCTGAAATTTCAGTTTCGGCAAATCGACTACCGCTCTGTGTTTCCCAATGGTTGCCATACTTCCGCGATCTTCATATTCAAAAGCAACCCAATCTGAATTGCGTTTTTTCAAAAGATTATTGGCAAGATTTTTTCCCTGATTAATGGCAGCATTGGCAACTTGAGGATGTCCTTGCGGATATTTCGGGGTTTCCATATAAGCAATATCACCGATGGCAAAAATATTTTCGTAGCCGAGAACTTTATTGAAACGGTCAGTTTTATAACGGTTTCTGATGACAATATCGGGATTCAGTCCGTTAATGATGTTTCCGGTAACTCCTGCTGCCCAAATCACGTTGTTTGATGGAATGCTTTTACCGCTTTTCATAAAAACACTGTTGCCGTCATAACCCGTAACAAACTCGTCGCTCAAAAACTGCACTCCCAAATCTTTCAGGTATTTTTCAGACATTTTCTGGGATTCGGAACTCATCGTTGCCAATGGTTTTTCAGTAGAACTGATAAGAATCACCTGTAGTTCACTGAAATTCATGTGCGGATAATCTCTTGGCAGAATATCTTTTTTCATCTCGGCAAAAGCACCTGCCAATTCCACACCGGTTGGTCCGCTTCCTACGATTACGATGTTCCAATTGCCGTCATCACTACGTTTGCGTTCTATGATGAGTTTTTCAAAAGTCAGCAAAACGTGATTCCTTATTGCGATAGCTTCCTGAGTATTCTTCATTCCGAAAGTGAGCTGTTCCATATTTTCATTCCCGAAAAAATTGGTTTTGCATCCTGTTGCAATAACCAGTTTGTCATAATGAAATTCTGTTTCGTCTGTAGAAGTAATGATTTTATTTTCTTCGGGAACGATTTTCACCACTTCAGTCATTCTGTAACGAATGTTCTTTGTGTTCTGAAAAATCTTCCGGAACGGAAAAGAAATATTGCTCGGCTCAATCCTTCCGCATGCAACCTGATAAAATAGGGGTTGAAACATATGGTGATTCACCCGATCAATGACCGTTACCTTTTTATTTTTTTTGTTGAGTTTTTTCGCCAAATGCAGTCCCGCAAAACCGCCGCCGATAATTACAATTTTTTCACGTGCTTCCATATGACAAAATTACGGAAAATTTGAGAAGTGAGAAGATTGAAGTTATGAGATTGAATGTGGAATTTAGAAGTTATTGGTTATTGCCGAAAGATTGCAATTTGTTTCCTATAAAAAATCCCGAATAACTTCGGGATTCATTTATTGTTTCACAATCTGGGTAACTTTTTGTGTATTGTCACTCAATGTATATCTCATCAGATATTTACCGGGTCTTAATTTATCCAACCGGATTTCTGCAGAATTCATATTGACTGCATATTCTGCAACCTGCATTCCTAAAATGGAATAAAAGGTAACCGATTTTATTTTCAGCGAAGTATCTTTTGATTTCACCATGATGAAATCTTTTGCCGGATTAGGATAGGCAACAAGCAACCCGTCATCAGATTTCTGCGAAGTTGAAAGCGATTCTCTCTGTACAGTTTGTGCGGAAAAATTTCCGGAGAAAACTGCTAAACCGCATATAAACATTAAAGAAAATAATAATTTTTTCACTGATAATAACTTTTGCTTTCAGAATATATCTCTACAAAAATATGAATTTCAAATTAATGTGCAATAATTTTTTAAAAAATATTCTGAAAATTTATATAATGCGTTTCAAATACTGTTCCAAACCTTATCAAAGAGCCAAAAACCAATAAATGATGTAATCTTCTTCTAAATTTTTTTCACAGAACCAATGAAAAATTTTATTTAAAGTTAATTTTTTTCACAATTTACATTAAATTTAAACTTATTTTTCGTAAAATAAATTTTTTTATTTTCATTTTTAAACATTTCAACTATTATTGCAGCTTAATTTTAATCAAATACCAATTTTAACTTATCAATTATTAAATCATGTGCGGAATTGTATGTCTCTTTGATGCGAAACAAAAAACAGAAACTTTAAGACCACAAATTTTAGAAATGTCTAAAAAAATCCGTCATCGAGGTCCGGATTGGAGCGGAATTTTCGGTAACGAAAAAGTAATATTATCTCATGAGCGATTGGCAATTGTAGATCCTGCTTCCGGAAAACAGCCGCTTTTTACCAAAGACGGAAAAATAGTTTTGGCGGTAAACGGAGAAATTTATAATCATCAGGAACTGAAAAAAGAATTTCCCGACTATGAATTCCTTACCCAATCTGATTGCGAAGTGATTCTGGCTCTTTACAGAAAATACGGAAAAAATTTCCTGGAAAAACTCAACGGAATTTTCGCATTTGCACTATACGACATTGAAAATGATATTTACCTCATCGGTCGCGACCACATGGGAATTTGTCCGCTTTATCAAGGATGGGACAAAAACGGAAACTATTATGTGGCTTCTGAACTGAAAGCACTGGAAAGAATTTGCAAAACCATAGAAACATTTTTGCCGGGACATCTCCTTTTGAGTTCAGACGGATGCGAGATGCAGAAATGGTATCGCAGAGATTGGGAAGATTTTGAAAATGTAAAAAGCAATGAAACCGACATTCCCGAATTGCGAAAAGCATTGGAAGAAGCTGTTCACCGCCAATTGATGAGTGATGTTCCGTACGGCGTTTTGCTTTCTGGCGGTTTAGACTCATCTATTATCGCTGCAATTACGGCAAAATATGCCCGAAACAGAGTTGAAAGCGGCGACACTCAGGAAGCGTGGTACCCGCGATTACACAGTTTTGCAGTCGGTTTAGATGGTTCTCCGGATTTGGTTGCCGCAAAAAAAGCAGCAGAACATATTGGTTCTATTCACCATGAAATTCATTTTACCGTGCAAGAAGGTCTTGATGCAGTGAAAGATGTAATTTACCATTTAGAAACCTATGATGTTACTACAGTTCGCGCATCAACACCAATGTATCTTTTGGCAAGAGTTATTAAATCAATGGGGATAAAAATGGTGCTTTCCGGTGAAGGCAGTGATGAGCTTTTCGGCGGTTATCTCTATTTTCATAAAGCGCCGAATGCCAAAGAATTTCATGACGAAAATGTCAGAAAATTAAGCAAACTTCATTTATATGATTGTTTGCGTGCCAACAAAGCATTGATGAGTTGGGGTGTTGAAGGACGTGTTCCTTTCTTGGATAAAGAATTTATTGATGTTGCAATGCGGTTGAACCCCAAAGATAAAATGATAAGCAAAGCTGAAGGGAAAATGGAAAAATGGGTGTTGAGAAAAGCGTTTGAAGATTTACTACCCGAAAATATTGCATGGCGACAAAAAGAGCAGTTTTCAGATGGTGTTGGTTACAGTTGGATTGATTCGCTGAAAGAAAAAGCCGAAGAAGAAGTTTCTGATGAAATGATGACCAATGCCAAATTCAGATTCCCGCTGAATACTCCTCAAAACAAAGAAGAATACAGATACAGAACCTTGTTTGAAGAACTGTTCCCAAGTGAAACTGCTGCTGCAACTGTTCCGTCTGTTCCGTCTGTAGCATGTTCTACACCGATTGCTTTGGAATGGGACAAAGCATTTAAGAATATGAACGATCCGAGCGGAAGAGCCGTTGTTTCTGTGCATGAAGACAGCTATTAATATTGAAAAATGGAAGTTTAAACCAATCACAACTTGACTCTTTCATTAATTATCCGTAACTTTATAACGTAAAAGAAAATCACAAATATTTATTTTATCAATCGGATTAATTATTTGTTATTGATGAAATCTAAATACTTTTGGGTTAATTTTTTAATCAAGATAATCAGTTATGGAAGACAAGAAAAAACTCACAAGACAAACAGGAGCTCCGGTTCCTGACAATCAAAATGTACAAACAGCCGGAGCAAGAGGACCTTTGCTTATGCAGGATTTTTGGTTTTTAGAAAAAATGGCAAACTTCGACAGAGAAGTAATTCCCGAAAGAAGAATGCACGCAAAAGGTTCAGGTGCTTTCGGTACTTTTACCGTTACTCACGACATCTCGCAATATACCAAAGCGAATATTTTTAGCCAAATCGGCAAAAAAACGGAAATGTTCGCAAGATTTTCAACCGTTGCTGGTGAAAGAGGAGCTGCAGATGCAGAAAGAGACATTCGCGGATTTGCCTTGAAATTTTACACCGACGAAGGAATCTGGGATTTGGTAGGAAACAATACTCCGGTTTTCTTTTTCCGTGACCCAATGAAATTTCCGGATTTGAACCATGCCGTAAAACGCGATCCGAAAACCAATATGAGAAGTGCAAACAACAACTGGGATTTTTGGACACTGCTTCCCGAAGCTCTGCACCAAATCACCATTGTAATGAGCGACAGAGGAATTCCTGATGGATACAGACACATGCACGGTTTCGGAAGTCACACCTACTCTTTCATCAACAAAGACAATGTAAGACATTGGGTAAAATTCCATTTCGTAACACAACAGGGAATAAAAAATTTCTCAGATGAAGAAGCAGCAAAGCTTATTGGTATGGATAGAGAATCTGCTCAAAAAGATTTGTTTGAAAACATTGAGGAAGGAAACTTCCCGAAATGGAAATTATTCATTCAAATAATGACCGAAGAACAAGCAAAAACTTACAGATTTCACCCGTTTGATTTGACTAAAGTTTGGTCTAAAAAAGATTTTCCGCTTATTCCTGTAGGAGAATTTGAACTGAACAAAAATCCTGAAAATTATCATGCAGATGTAGAGCAAGCTGCTTTCAACCCTACCAATATCGTTCCAGGAATCGGTTTCTCTCCCGACAAAATGCTTCAGGGAAGACTATTTTCTTACGGCGATGCTCAACGTTACCGTTTAGGAGTGAATCATTTTCAGATTCCGGTTAACAAACCGAAATGTCCGTATCATGCATTTCACAGAGACGGTGCAATGAGAGTTGACGGAAATTATGGCTCAACAAAACATTATGAGCCAAACAGCTACGGAGAATGGCAAGAACAACCCGCCGCAAAAGAACCTCCTCTGGAATTGTCGGGAGATGCTTATGCACACAATTTCCGCGATGACGACGAAGATTATTTCACACAACCCGGAGATTTGTTCAGAATCATTAAAGCTGACGGAAAAACTGATGCTTTGTTTAAAAACACCGCAGCAAATGTTGGCGGAGCTGAGAAATTTATACAAATACGACACATCAGAAACTGTTACAAAGCCGACCCGGAATACGGAGAAGGTGTTGCAAATGCACTTGGTTTGACGATGGAAGAAGTAAATAATTTTGACTTAACGCCTTATAATCAATGGGCACCGTCAAAATCTTAATAAAAACCCCCATTTAAATTGAATGAAAAAGCGGATGTTTTCGAACTCCGCTTTTTCTTTTTTGCTACAATTACAATGATGCTGATTGACAAATCTGTTATAAAATCTGAATATCGGTAAAACAATCTGCACCGAATTTTTCTTTGAACTTGTTTAAAAAAAAAGTCTTCCTCATTCTGAAATCGTTTTTCAACAAGGATGACTTTATTTTTATCGACAATATATTTTTGCTGAGATTCACCGATTCTATTTCGCCGGAAAGCGGGTCGCTCAGATATTCGTGCAGGAAATCTTTTACTTCAAAAGCAAGTAATTTGTCTTCGAAACCATAGATTTTGGCAAAGGATTTTACCAGTTCAGAAGATTGATATTCTCGTTTTTTTTTCATGGATAAATAATTCCTAAAGCTAATTCAGAATTATTTACCGGTTCATGAATTCTAAAACGGCATCTGCAATATACTTCAATTGCTCTTCATCAAGCTCTGTATGCATCGGGAGAGAAATCACTTCATCAAGAAGTTTGTCTGTATTGATGAAATCTTTCGGTTCGCTTTCCTGAAAATATGCTTTCTGTTTTCTGAGCGCAACAGGATAGTAAATCATCGCAGGAATTTCTTTTTCCTCTAAAAATTTACGCAATTCGTTTCTTTTTCCGTTGGTTATTCTCAACGTGTATTGATGAAAAACGTGGGTTGAATTTTCGGCTCTTTTCGGTGTTAAGATATGCTGATGACCAGCAAAAACTTCATCGTAATAATCTGCGGCTTTTCTTCTCTGCTCACTGTAGGAATCTAAAAGTGGCAGTTTTTTTCTGAGCACAGTTGCCTGAATGCTGTCTAAACGCGAGTTTACACCGACTTCATCATGGTAATATCTTTCGTACATACCGTGATTTGCAATACCCCGAATCTTGTGGGCAATTTCATCATCATTGGTAAAAAGCGCACCACCATCACCATAACAACCGAGGTTTTTAGACGGGAAAAATGAAGTAGTTCCTATAATTCCCATTGTTCCAGATTTTTTTACAGAGCCGTCTGTAAACGTGAAATCTGCACCAATTGCTTGTGCATTATCTTCGATAACATATAGGTTATGCTCTTTTGCAACACGCATTACTTCTTCCATATTGGCACACTGCCCGAAAAGATGTACAGGAATAATTGCTTTTGTTTTCGGGGTAATTGCGGCTTTCAACTTTTCAATATCTATGGTAAAAGTATCATAATCAACATCTACTAAAATCGATTTCATTTTCAAAAGATGAATAACTTCTACGGTTGCAGCAAAGGTAAAATCTGCAGTGATGATTTCGTCGCCTTCTTTTAAATCAAGTGCCATCAAAGCGATTTGCAAAGCATCGGTTCCGTTTGCACAGGGAATCACATGTTTTGCATCTAAATAATTTTCGAGCTCGGTTTGAAATGCTTTCACTTCCGGACCGTTTATAAACGCAGCGGAATCCATCACGTTCAAAACCGCATTATCAACTTCTGATTTTATTTTATAGTACTGACTTTGCAAGTCAACCATCTGAATTTTCTTCATATTAAAAATTTGCTCAAATTTATGAAAATTAAGTTTTCGACAAAAACAAAATTGAAGGAATGTTTTCATCAAACAAAACCGAGAATTCAAATATTCTCAAAAAAACAAGGAAATCTCTCAACATTTTTTTACTTTTGTAGTCATTAGTTAAAATATTCTATAAGATGAAAAAATTATTATTAGCTTGTCTAGTCGCAGGTTTTACTTATGTAAATGCGCAAACTCAACTGGTTTTTGTTTTTTTTAAAGACAAACCTAACAAAGCCGCATTTTATGCTAACCCTCTTTCAGAACTGAGCCAGAAATCTTTGGACAGAAGAACAAAATTCGGGATTGCTCTCAACGATCAAGATGCACCGATTGAACCGACTTATATTCAGAACATCAGAAATTTGGGTTTCACCGTCACCGATTATTCAAAATGGATGAACGGAGTTGCCGTAAAAGCTACAGTAGCACAAATTGCACAACTCCAAACACAATCTTATGTAGAATCTGTGGAAAGTTTTATAAAACATCCACGACCGGGAGGAAGAGATGCCAAAACACCGCACAATAAATTTGAAGAATTTAATAATTCTGTTGGAAGAACAGAATTTAACTACGGACAAGGTTTAGCACAAATCAATCAGATTAATCTTCGACCGCTTCATATCGCAGGATACACAGGAGCTGGAATGACGATTGCCGTCATTGATACAGGTTTTCCGCGTGTGAACACTGGTTCTGCTTATGCGAGAATCAGAGACAACGGACAAATAAAAGGTGGATATAATTTCATCAATAAAAGTACTGATATTTATAATACCTCGCTCAATAATCACGGTTCTTACTGTTTAGGTGTGATTGCAGGATATGTGCAGAATTCTTATGTCGGTTCTGCTCCTGATGCAGATTTCTATCTGTATGCCTCCGAAAATGCTTCGGTCGAAATTCCTGAAGAATTGATTTACTGGACAGAAGCCGCTGAAGAAGCCGACAGAAAAGGAGCGGATTTAATCACGACTTCGCTCGGTTATTATGATTTTGATGATTCTCGTTACAATTTGGTATATGGAGATATGAACGGAACGACTTCATTTATCGCAAGAGCTGCTCAAATTGCCGTAGAAAAAGGAATCTTTGTACTTGCGGCTGCAGGAAACGAAGCTCAAAATGCATGGCATTATATCGTGACACCCGGAGATAATGAAAAAGTTTTCACTGTAGGCGGGGTAACTTCTACCGGTGCAAGTTCAAGTTTTTCTTCTTACGGTCCAAATTCTGTAGGAGTGGTTAAACCGGACGGAAGTACACGCGGAACGGGAACTGTAATGGCTTATAACAACGAGGTTACTTCAGGTAACGGAACTTCTTTTGCAACGCCGCTTGCTGCCGGTGGAGTTGCCTGTTTGATTCAGGCATTGGGAAACAGACCGCTGCATGAAGTAGCAGATATTCTTCGGCAAACCGCATCAAAATACCCGAGTTATACGGCACAAATGGGTTACGGAATTTTGAATTTCGGACAAGCGTATAACAATTCGCAATTGACAGCTTCTGAAAATCAATTGAAATCGTCTGTAAAAATATATCCTAATCCTGTGAAAGATATTTTCACGATTGAAACTTCGGAAAAAATTATTGCCGTGGAATTGTATAATACTTTAGGTCAAAAAGTACAAACACTGAAAAGCGAAAAATCAAACAATATCGAGCGTTTAGCAACCGGTGTTTATTTCCTGAAAGTGAAAACCGACAAAAACGAATACATCGAAAAATTGGTGAAGATTTAATCTTTATCACAAACTTTTTAAAAAAATCCGTTTCCTAAAAAAGAAACGGATTTTTTGTTTCAACCAACAAAAAATTATTGGTTAATCAGTTCTGTTATTTTAATGCACCTGCAAAATAGAGCATATCTGTTCTGCAAGAGAAATACCGATTCTGTCCTGTGCTTCTACGGTTGAAGCTCCTGTATGCGGTGTTAAAGAAATTTTCGAGTGGTTCAGAATTTCTTTTGACGGAGTTGGTTCATCAATGAAAACATCTAAACCTGCGAAAGAAACTTTTCCTCTGTCCAAAGCAGAAATCAATGCATTCTCGTCAATCACACCGCCTCTTGAGCAGTTAATGATTGCAACGCCGTTTTTCATCATCTCAAATTCTTTTGCGCCAATCATGAAACCATTTTTTTGTGCAGGGACATGAAGCGTGATAAAATCTGCATGTTTCAAAATCCCGTCAAGAGGTTCTGTTTCTATATCGACATTGATAAACTGGTTGTTGTAAAATGTTACTTTAATACTTGCTTTCCCAACATTACTATCTGCTGCAATCACTCTCATTCCCAAACCAAGCGCAATTTTCGCCACTTCCTGCCCTATTCTTCCCATACCAACAATTGCTATGGTTTTTCCGCGAAGTTCAATTCCTTTTTCGTAATTTTTTTTCAGTTTGGCAAATTCAGTATCACCTGTAACCGGCATTTTTCTGTTAGAATCTTGCAAAAAACGCGCCCCTGAAAACAGATGCGCAAAAACCAGTTCCGCAACTGAAGCAGAAGATGCAGACGGTGTATTAATGACATGAATGTTTTTTGAGCGGGCATAATCCACATCAATATTATCCATTCCTACTCCACCTCTACCGATGATTTCCAGCGACGGACAAACATCAATAAGCTCTTTTCTGACCTGTGTTGCGCTTCTTACAAGCAGGGTTTTTATTCCGTGTTCGTTGATGAAATCTGCAAGAGATTCCTGCGGAACTTTTTGGGTGATGACTTCAAAACCTTTTTGGGTCAAAGCATCAATTCCTGATTGGTCTAAACCGTCGTTTGCTAATATTTTCATTTTTTAATCGTTAAAAACTTCTATCATAACCTGCTTTTCAACCATGTCTGTGAATTTGCCTTTATATCTAGTAGCTTTCACCAAATGATTATCAATCCAGTGGTAATTTCCGCCTCTCGGTTTTCCGCATAAAATACTATGATATTTGAAGCCGTGCTTATCGAGCCAATCTATGGTAATCTGTTTTAGATTCTCGGTTCTGGAAGTGAAAAAGCAGATGATATGACCTTGTTCATACCATTTATTAATGGTTTCCAACGCATCGGGATACGGTTCGCAAGTTATCATTCTTTCAGGTTCTTCATTGGGAATATCATCGGTAATTGTACCGTCAATATCAATCAGATAATTTTTAACATCACCTTTTAGCATGGGACTCAAGTGGTCTTTATATTCTAATTCCATCATTAAATTTTAAGGGGCAAAAGTACAAAATTTCAATGACTTACGTTTTACAACCAGTAAATTCTTAGGTAGTTCTTTATCAATAGTTATTTTCGAAAATTTTAAACATAATTTCCACCAGATTTTTTTTCCGAATTTTCTTGGGTTTGTTATAGAAGATATTTTTTCACAAATTAAAATTTCTTTTACATAATAAATTTCATCAACTAAAGTTTAAATACTAATTTTGCCCACTTATGGAAGAACAGGTAGTTTTAATTTCGGAAAACGACGAAGTTTTAGGTTTAATGGAAAAAATGCAGGCACATGAAAACGGTATTCTGCATCGTGCTTTCTCTGTATTTTTGTTCAATGACAAAGGTGAACTGCTTTTGCAAAAGCGTGCTGCAGAAAAATACCACTCACCAAATCAATGGACCAATGCGGTTTGTTCTCACCCGAGAATTGGCGAAACTTATCTGGAGGCTGCAAACAGACGACTGAAAGAAGAACTCGGGATTGAAACCGAATTGCGGGAAAAATTCTTTTTTATCTACAAAGCAGATGTAGGCAACCAGCTTTGGGAGCATGAATTAGACCATGTTTTTACGGGAAATTATAATGGTAATTTTCAACTGAATAAAGAAGAAGTTTCTGAAATTCGCTATATTTCTATGAGCGACCTTGACCGTGAACTTGCCCAAAATCCCGAAAACTTTACCGAATGGTTCAAAATCATTCTTGATGAGTATAAGCATCATTTGTAGGGAATTTTATACTATATACAAAAAAGAGAGCAAAATTGCCCTCTTTTTAAAATATTATAAGGAAATTTTTACAATTCCAATGATTTTCTTTCATCACTTCCCATTAAAATTTCAACAGGATTGTCTATTGCTTCTTTCACAGCAACCAAAAATCCTACAGATTCTCTGCCGTCAATAATTCTGTGGTCATAAGACAACGCAACATACATCATCGGTCTTATCACTACTTCGCCGTTCACAGCAACCGGTCTTTCAATAATGTTGTGCATTCCCAGAATTGCAGACTGTGGCGGATTGATAATAGGTGTTGCCATCATAGAACCGAAAACACCTCCGTTGGTAATCGTGAAAGTACCTCCTGTCATTTCATCTACGGTAATTTTACCGTCTCTTACTTTAACCGCCAAATCTTTGATGTTGGCTTCTACACCTCTCAGTGTCATATTTTCCGCATTTCTAAGAACAGGAACCATTAAACCTTTCGGTCCGGAAACCGCAATAGAAATATCGGCAAAATCATAATTGATTTTAAAATCTCCGTCAATAGAAGCATTCACATCTGGATACATATGCAATGCTCTTGTTACCGCTTTGGTAAAGAAAGACATAAAACCAAGACCTATTCCGTGTTTTGAAGCGAACTCTTCTTTGTATTGTTTTCTGATTCTAAAAATTTCGGACATATCTACTTCATTGAAAGTTGTAAGCATCGCGGTTTCGTTTTTCACGGAAACCAATCTTGCTGCCAATTTTCTTCTGAGTGCCGAAAGTTTCGTGGTGGTTGCAGAACGTGAACCCCCCGTAGAACTTCCCATTGCAGCAACAGAAGCATTTTCTGCATCGATTTTGGTAATTCTCCCGTCTTTTCCGGAACCTGAAACCTTTGATGGTTCTACTCCTTTTTCGTCTAAAATTTTCTTTGCTGCAGGAGAAGGAGTTCCCGATGCGTAAGAAGCAGGAGCTGGTTTTTCCTGTGCTTTAGGAGTTTCTTTTTTAGGTGCTTCCGCAGGTTTTTCTTCCGCTTTTGGAGTTTCAGCAGGTGCAGCGTTTTCCGGTTTTGCAGCATTCATATCGATAAGACAAACAACTTGCCCTACTTGTACTACTTCGCCTTCTTCTGCTTTCAGCGTAATGATTCCGCTTTGCTCCGCTGGAAGTTCCAGTGTGGCTTTGTCTGAATCTACTTCGGCAATCGGCTGATCTTTTTCCACATAATCGCCGTCTTTTACCAACCAAGATGCGATTTCAACTTCTGTGATGGATTCTCCCGGTGATGGGACTTTCATTTCTAATATTGACATATTGATATTTGTTTTCTTGATTTGTTTAAAAAGCAAAAACTGCTTTATCTTAATTATTGTTTCTTTAATTACACTGTAACAGGTCTTTTTACCGGTTCATCATTGGTTTGGAAAACTTTGTTGATGATTCCGTTTTGTGTTTTTTCAAACAT
>CAZHFE010000022.1:23670-33563 GCA_964532055.1 uncultured Kaistella sp.
CATCATTGGTTTGGAAAACTTTGTTGATGATTCCGTTTTGTGTTTTTTCAAACATTTTATGACTTCCCGGTGCAGGTGTTCCGCTTGCAACAGGTGAAATTACCTGAATATCAGTATCGCGGAAATTTCTCAGTATAAAACTCCACGCTCCCATATTTTCCGGCTCTTCCTGTACCCAAAATAATTCTTTTCGGTTTTTATATTTATCAAAAACAGCATTAATCTTTTCCGTATCCAAAGGATAAATCTGCTCCAATCTTACCAATGCAACTTTATCGTCACTTATTTCCTCTTTCTTCGCCAACAAATCGAAATATACTTTTCCGGTGCAGAGAATCAATCGTTCTACTTTATCGGGATTTGCAGTGGGGTCATCAATAATAGCTTGGAAACTTCCGTTTGCCAAATCTTCTAATGGTGAAACCACTTTAGGGTGTCTTAAAAGAGATTTCGGAGTCATCACGACCAATGGTTTTCTGAACCCGAATTTCATCTGTCTTCTCAATAAATGGAAATAATTGGCAGGTGAAGTAACATCTGCAACAATAATATTTTCATTGGCACAAAGCGTTAAAAATCTTTCTAATCTTGCGGAAGAGTGTTCTGCTCCTTGTCCTTCTGAACCGTGCGGAAGAAGCATAACCAATCCGTTCTGGATTTTCCATTTTTCTTCTGCCGCTACCAAATACTGGTCAACAATAATCTGCGCTCCGTTTGTAAAATCGCCAAACTGTGCTTCCCAGATGGTTAATGTTTTCGGGGAAGCCATTGCATAACCGTAATCAAAACCGAGAACACCATATTCCGAAAGATGAGAATTATAAACATCAAATCGCTGTTCGTTGACGTGTCTCAGCGGAATGTATTCTTCTTCGGTATCTTCGGTTTTTACGACTGCATGTCTGTGAGAGAATGTTCCTCTTTCTACATCTTCGCCGGAAATTCTCACATTATAACCTTCCGTAAGAAGTGTTGCATAAGCGAGTAATTCAGACATTGCCCAATCCAAAGAATTATTTTCCACCATTTTTACTCTTCCTTCGAAAAGCCGGGTAATCTTATTGATGAATTTTTTATCAGCAGGTAAAGTAGAAATCTTTATTGCCAATTCTTTCAGTTTTTCCAGATTATAAGTGGTATCTGCTTTGGAATCGATAACGCAGTTTCTTGCTCCCATCGGATATTCTGACCAGTCTTCCCGCATAAAAATATCCATCTTATTTTTTTCAATTTCTTTGGAAGCATCAAAATCTATATCCAAAAGTGCTTTGAAATCGGTTTCCATTTTCTTCAAAACTTCATCTGAAACAATATTTTCTTGAATTAGTTTAGATTTATATATTTCTCTCGGATTCGGGTGTTTTGAAATAGTTTTATAAAGATTTGGCTGTGTAAATCTCGGTTCATCACCTTCATTATGTCCGTATTTTCTGTAACCCAATAAATCGATGTACACATCTTTCCCAAATTTTGCACGGTAATCTGCCGCAAATCTAATTGCGTGAACTACTGCTTCTACATCATCTGCATTCACGTGCATTACCGGAGAATCCGTTACTTTTGCAATATCAGTACAGTAAATTGATGATCTTGCATCTTGAAAATTCGTGGTAAACGATACCTGATTATTTACTACGATATGAACTGTACCGCCGGTTTTGTAACCTTCCAAAGTCATCATCTGTGCAACTTCATAAACAATTCCTTGTCCTGCAACAGCACCATCGCCATGAATGATAATCGGTAAAACTTTAGAAAAATCGTCTTTATAAACATTATCAACTTTTGCACGGCAAATTCCTTCTACCAATGCAGCAACGGTTTCCAAATGCGAAGGATTCGGAGTGAGGTTTATTTTTACTTCTTCGCCGTTTGCAGTCGTAACTTTTTTAGAGGCACCCAAATGGTATTTCACATCTCCTGAAAATACATCTTCTTCAAATTCTTTCCCTTCAAATTCAGAGAAAATCTGCTTGTAAGATTTCTGGAAAATATTGGTTAAAACATTCAGACGACCTCTGTGTGCCATTCCGAGAACAACTTCATCTACTCCTAACTGTGAAGAACGCGTAATCAATTGGTCAAGAGCAGGAATTAGAGATTCGCCGCCTTCCAAAGAAAATCTTTTCTGCCCCACAAATTTGGTATGCAGATAATTTTCAAATGCAACTGCCTGATTGAGTTTGAAAAGGATTTCGGTTTTTTCGTCTGCAGAAAGGTTCGCATGATTTTCATTGATACTTACCCATTCTCTAATCCAGTTTTTTTCTTCAACATTCTGTATGTGCATATATTCCGTACCAATAGAACTGCAATATATTTTCTCCAAACGATTGATGATATCTTTCAATGGAGCCGCACCTGACATTCCTGTTTTGATGGCAGAATTGAAACTTTTGTTCAAATCTTCTTTAGACAATCCGAAATTTTCTATATCCAAAGTCGGTTCATAATGTCTTCTTTCTCTTACCGGATTGGTTTTGGTAAAAAGATGTCCTCTCGAACGATATGCGTTGATGAGATTTACAACTTTAAATTCTTTAGCAATATCTTCGGAAACTTGTCCTCCGGAAACTGCCTTTTCCGCATACTGTACCACACCAGAAGAAGTGTGATGAGTTTCCCGCAAATTGTCTCCGTAACCTTCCATTGCAAAATCGAATCCCTGAAAAAATGCTTTCCAGGAAGGCTCTAAAGAATCGGGATATTTTAAATATTGTTGGTATAAGTCTTCTATTAGCTGCGAATGAGCAGCATTGAGAAATGAAAATTTGTCCATTATATACAGGTTAACTGTTGATTTTTATTTAAACGACAAATTTAACAAAAAAAAGTGAAGTAGTAAAGCCGAAAAACTTTAATAAAAGTTAAATAAATTTCAAGGGAAAATACGGAAACAAGGAGTGTATTTTCTCACGTATTTTTATCTGAAAATCGGCAGAGATAATTTTAGTTTGATATCGCTTTCCGAAGCGGGTTCTTCCACAAAAACCTGCTGTAATTCGCCTGTTCTCATGGTATCTTTTTTGGCTTTCTGCAACAGTTGCTGTATCGCTTTGCTTCTTCCGGCGTAATTTCCTTGATAATAAATGACATAATTTTTTGATGCATTCACTGTTCTGAAAATAAAGCTGTTATCAGAAACCGCTGTTCTTTTCGGAAGCGGAATTCCGTAGAAATAAGAAATTTCTTTGTCTTTAAAATTATCGGCATCGGTTATCATCACAGGTTCACCGTATTCATCGCTGCGTTTCGCCAAATCCATCGTTACATAATTCAGAACTTTATTGTGGTTCATCATGATATTTTTGAAGAGCGCATCTTTTGCATTTTTCGTAGTAACATTAATCCCGATCAAAAGTTGCCCCTCTTTGTTTTCCACCATCAAACTGTCAAATTTTATGCTTTCTCTTTGCCGGTCTTTATCTATTTTATTGCCGAGAAGATTGTACAGATTTTTCATGCTTTTGTCGATATTATCTACAATGTAATCTTCGGTAATTAAATTCAGTGAGCGCTTTAGTAACGGCTGTTTCGGTGTATGGATAAACCAGATGATTTTGGTTTTTTCACCTTGCGGTTGAAATTTTAAATCAATGAGATACGGATTGTTATTTTTCCCTTCGAAAAGCATGTAGCGCAGTGTCTGATTGTGATTTTCATAGCGGATGTAGAAGTCGCCGAAACGGGTTCCTGTTTTTTTTTCGTGAAAAGTCATTGAACTTCCCATACCTTCGTACGGCGTGAAATACTGAAATGCAAGTTCTTGATTTTCTGTAAAAAAAGCGTTCCAACGGGTGAAATTCTGCAGATTGTTGAATTGCGGAAAAACCTTATCAACAGAATAATTGATTTCTTTTTCGATGGTGAAATTCTTGCTTTCATCTACAAAAGTCATAGAAACGGCATAAACAGCCAAAAGAAAAAGGGCAATAAAAAACCCGTACTTGAAAAATCGCATGGCACAAAAATACGCATTAGAATTATAATTCCGGATTTTAATAATGATTAAATTTTCAAAGCATTTTTTTCTAAATCAGGAAACTTTGAGCAATGGTTTCATTTTTAATAAAGATAATGCTTTATTTGATCACTCTGTATTTTACTTTCAAAAGACCCTCGTTTAGATTTCCTATTTTTTTGAATGCTTCTTTGCTCAAATCAAAATCTCGGGCAGATTTCCACGGACCTCGGTCATTAATGGTTACTATTACTGTTTTAGAATTTTCGGGATTGGTTATTTCTACTTTTGTACCGAAAGGAAGCGTTCTATTTGCTGCTGTCATTTTAGAATGCAAGTAAATTTCTCCGTTTGCGGTTTTTCTGCCCTCAAATTTATCAGCATAATAAGAAACAGTTGTCGTTCCGTAACCGGAAGATGAAGGAGTTGTAGCGCAGGAATATAGAATAATGCTCATTGCGATTATCAACAGCAAATTAATGGTTTTCTTAATTTTCATAATCTTTAATTTAGCAATGATAAAAGTAATGAAAATCTATAACATCAATTTTTTTGAACAAAAATTTGCAGATAAGATTTATTTAATTATTTTTGTTAGATTAACCTAACTTTAATGGACAGAAATAATTCCGGCTGGAGAAAAGAAAGAATATCCAACTCGCTTCCCGAAGTATTTTCAAGCATAAATATACCAAAAGATGCCGGTTTCTGGCGCAAACTATTTGCTTTTGCAGGTCCCGGTTTGATGATTGCAGTCGGTTATATGGATCCCGGAAACTGGGCAACAGATATTGCAGGTGGTGCACAATTCGGTTACACTTTGCTTTCCGTAATTCTTATTTCTAATCTTTTTGCAATGGTTTTGCAGCATTTATCACTGAAATTAGGAATCGTTGCAGAACGCGATTTGGCTCAAGCTTGCAAAGACCATTTTAGTCCGACTACCAATTTTTTTCTTTGGATTTTCTGCGAAATTGCTATTGCAGCGTGTGATTTGGCAGAAGTCATCGGTTCTGCAATTGCTCTGAATTTATTATTCGGAATTCCTTTAACTTGGGGAGTTGTAATTACTGTGGTTGATGTTTTTCTGATTCTCTTTCTTCAGTCAAAAGGTTTCAGAATTATCGAAAGCATTGTCGCCGGATTAATTTTTGTTATTTTAGGCTGTTTCATTTATGAAATCATTTTAAGCAAACCCGATTTATTCCCGATTCTCAGCGGATTGGTTCCGCAAAAGGAAGTCGTTGTCAATCCATCAATGCTTTATATTGCCATCGGAATTTTGGGAGCAACGGTGATGCCACATAATCTCTATCTACATAGTAGTATAATACAAACCAGAAATTATGAGCGAAACCGCGAAGGAAAGAAAGAAGCCATCAAATTTGCAACTATTGACAGCAGTGTTTCTTTACTTTTGGCTTGTTTTATCAATGCGGCGATTCTCATTGTTGCAGCCGCAACTTTTCATACGACAGGAAATCAGGATATTGCAGATATTCACGATGCCCACAAAATGCTCACTCCGCTTCTCGGGACAACTTTAGCAAGTATCGTTTTTGCTATTGCACTTCTTGCTTCGGGGCAAAATTCTACTTTGACGGGAACTTTGGCAGGACAAATCGTGATGGAAGGATTTCTGAATATCCGCTTAAAACCTTGGCTCAGAAGATTGATAACAAGATTAATTGCTGTAATTCCTGCACTGATTGTTACCATACTTTACGGCGAAAAAGGAACAACAGATTTACTGGTTTTCAGTCAGGTTATTTTGTCGATGCAGCTGAGTTTCGCAGTTGTTCCTTTGGTAATGTTTACAGGTTCGAAACTAAAAATGGGAGAATTTGTCAATAAACCTTGGCTGAAAATTTCTGCGTGGGTGATTTCGGGCATTATCATTATTCTGAATCTTTATCTGCTATATCAAACATTTTTCCCGAATGAATAATATTTTTAACGCAGTAATGAAATTTTTTAATCTAACTTAAACCGTATTCCCAAAAATCCGCGAATTCCCTGATTTGGTGCGTAAACATAAGAAGTGTCGAAAATCAGTCCGTAAGGATTTTCGGGTGTTGAAATGACTTGTCCGTTGCTGCCATAAACTACGTTTTGATTAAAAGGGTCATTTGTTCTAGGTAAAATAAAAGGATTTCCTTTATTTGGCGTCCAATTCAAAAGATTTTTGATGCCTCCATAAATTTCAAAATTTTTGAAACCATCATACGAAAACTGAATATTCTGCAAACTCCACCACGGTGACATTGGTTTTCTCGGGTCAAGGTCGGAAAGCAGCGGCAAATTCATAGGGCTGTAAATATTTCCGGTGTAATCTACTGTTAAATTCCAGGTGTGGATTTTGTAGGAAAACGACCACGTTCCGGTAAATTTTTCGATGAGCATCTGCTGTTGCGTCATTCCGTTTTCGGTGAGTGTATTTTCCATTAAAGTTCCGCCCAGAATAAATTTTAATCCGTTGGTAAAAGTCAAATCAGCATTCAGACTAAAACCTTTGCTCACAGCAAATCCGGCAAGATTATCGTAAATAATCAAGCTTGGATTCGTATCATAATCCGGCACGATTCTGTTGGTAAAATAAGTATAAAAAGCTGTTGCATCAATACCGATAAATCCGTTTTGTAGATAGATTTTTTTAATGAAATTTAAGTTGGCGTTGTAAGATTTTTCGGGTTTTAAATCATTTAAAATCACAACATCTCTCGCTCCGGTCAAAGCAGCGTGGTCTTCCGTAAAAAGATTTACAACTCGAAATCCTGTTCCTGCATTCAACCTCAAAATACTATCTTCATTCAAAGAAAATTTGTAGCCAAATCTCGGTGTGAAAATATTTCCGTGAATCGTATTATAATCGTATCTGAAACCTAACAATAATTTATGTTTTTCGGCTAAGGTAATTTCGTCCTGAATGAAAATCCCCGGAAGCCACGTTTTTTCCGCTTCTTTTTTTGTTGCCGGTGTATTATCATTATAATAAGTATATCGCAACGCTGCACCGAAAAGCAAATCGTGATTTGCTAATTTTTTATCCCAAATCAATTGTCCGAATGCGATTTTCTGATTAGCGATATAAGAAATATTTCCGTAACGGCTGTCTTGGTCGTGATTAATCAACGAAAATCCGAAAAACATTTTTTCGTTTACAGGAAGCTGATAATTTCCCAACAATTCGGTACGATTCGTATAAATACTTTCGCCGTAAATTTCATCGCCGCCTCTGTACGATTTGTTCCAACGCATATCTCCTCCGAATCGGTCTTCATATAAATATCTCGTTGCAATGCTAAATTCACGGTTTTCTTTCCGTTCAAAATTCCATTTCTGAAAAACGGAAATCCTGTCCTGCAAAGTAACATCTGTGAAATTATCGTGATTATTATCCACTTTGTTCTGAAAATTAAAATAATTAATTCCTGTTAAAACACTTGCTTTTTTTCCTGCATTAAATTTAAAACTAACATCAACATTATATTCTCCCCAAGTTGTAGAGAAAATATCTGCTGCTAATTTCGGAGCTTTGAATGCTCTTTTTGTAATAATATTGATGAGTCCTCCAACTGCTTCGCTTCCGTATAATGAAGAAGCGGGACCTTTTACAACTTCTAGTCTTTCGACCAGCGAATTGGGAATTCCCGACAATCCGTAAACTGTTCCGAGAGAACTCACAACTGGCATTCCGTCAATCAAAACCATTGTATAAGGACCTTCTAATCCGTTGATATGAATATCACCAGTGTTGCAGATATTACAATTCAGTTGCGGACGAACTCCGTTTACATTTTGCAAAGCGTCAAAAATACTCGGTGTCGGATTTTTCTTAAAAAATGCTGGTGTATAAACTTCCACAGGAATGGGACTTTCCAAACGATTTACGGCTTTCATTGTTCCAGAAATCACCACTTCATCAATATTTGATGTTTTTGCGACTTTATTTTTGGTTTGTAAAGTGTCGGCAGTAATTGTATTTATATTCGTACTGTCTCTTTGAGAATATGCAAATGAGGTTCCGGTTATAAACAGAGCAATAATGTAAAACTGCAAGTATTTCATATATGTAATTATAAAAATTAGATTACAAATATATAAAAAGTTAGATTAAACTAACATTTTTTTTTGAAATTATTAAATTCTGCCGAATTGTCCTATATTCTTCTTTGGCAAAAATTTTGAAAAAGAGAAGTAACAAAAAGAAATATTATGTCAGAAAATCAAGATATACACGAAGAAAACGTAAATCAACAGGAAGAAATTACTTCTAATACCGAAACAGAAACTCCCGAAAATTCGACAACCGAACCAACCGCAGAAGAACTTTTGGCAGAAGAAAAAGATCGCTACATTCGGCTTTATGCAGAGTTTGAAAACTATAAAAAAAGAACCGCCAAAGAACGTATGGAATTTTTCCAATATGCAAATCAGGATATGATGATTTCGATGTTGGGAGTTTTAGACGACTTTGAACGTGCTCTGAAAGAAATTGCAAAAGCCGGAAACGAAGAAGAACTGAAAGGTATTGAATTGATTTATCAGAAATTCAAAAGCAAATTATCAGAAAAAGGATTGAAACCCATTGAAGTAAAATCGGGTAATGATTTCAATGTAAATTTGCACGAAGCCATCACACAAATTCCTGCTCCGAGCGAAGATTTGAAAGGAAAAATTGTAGATGTAATAGAAACCGGATATCAACTTCACGACAAGGTAATCCGATTTGCAAAAGTGGTTACGGGAAATTAATTTTTTGGCTGGATGCTGGATGCTGGAAGTAGGGTGTAACAAACATTCGCAAAAACAACTTCAAACATCCATCACCCAACATCTATCACCCAACAATATAGAATATGACAAAACTCGATTATTACGAAGTTTTGGGAGTAAGCAAAAGTGCTTCTGCCGAAGAAATAAAAAAAGCATACCGCAAAATGGCGATAAAATATCACCCAGATAAAAATCCGGGTGATAAAGAAGCGGAAGAAAAATTCAAAGAAGCTGCAGAAGCATACGAAGTGCTGAGCGACGAAAATAAAAAAGCACGTTATGACCAGTTCGGACACGCCGGAATGGGAAATTCCGGCGGTTTCGGAGGTGGCGGTTTTGGCGGCGGAATGAATATGGAAGATATTTTCAGTCAGTTTGGCGATATTTTCGGCGGTCATTTCGGTGGTGGTGGTTTTGGTGGTAACACACAAAGACAGCAATTGCGAGGTACAAATCTTCGGGTAAGAATAAAACTGAATCTTGAAGAGATGGTGAACGGAACTCAAAAAACCATTAAAGTCAAGAAAATGAAACTTGCAGCAGGTGCTACTTCGAAAACCTGTCCTGTCTGTAACGGAAGTGGTGTTCAGATAAAAATAATGAACACAATGTTCGGACAAATGCAAACACAAACTCATTGCGGAGCTTGCCAAGGAATTGGGAAAGTTGCCGATAAAATTCCTGCAGGTGCAAATTCGCAAGGTTTGATAAAAGATGACGAAGAAGTTACCATCAACATTCCTGCAGGTGCAAGAGATGGAATACAACTAAGTGTTCGCGGAAAAGGAAACGACGCTCCTTTCGGCGGAGTTCCGGGAGATTTGCTGGTTGTTGTAGAGGAAGAAACAGATGCGAATATCAAAAGAGAAGGCGACAATCTTCATCAGGAATTGTATATTTCTTTTGCAGAAGCGGCTTTAGGAACACAAAAAGAAATCCCGACAGTCGGCGGAAAAGTAAAAATAAAAGTAGATGCAGGAACACAATCGGGGAAAATTTTGCGACTTTCCGGGAAAGGTTTACCAAGCATCGACAGCTACGGAAAAGGCGATATGTTTGTACACATCAATGTTTGGACACCACAGAAACTCACTCCCGAACAAAAAACATTCTTTGAAAAGCAAATGGAAAGCGGCGAAATGAAAGCCGAACCATC
>CAZHFE010000023.1:0-31609 GCA_964532055.1 uncultured Kaistella sp.
TATTTTCCAAAGTCCATTTTCTTGAAAGGATTGTATTTTTTCCAAGCAATTTGCAGAATGACAGTTGAAAGCATTCCAACTCCGAAAATCAGCACATACAACCAAAAGGAGTTTCCTTTCCTTTCCGTGTGCTTTTCAGAGGATTTCTCTTTGAAAAGATATTCTGATTCCAACTTTGTGAGCTTCTCCGTTAATTCCTTGTTTTTGGTAGTCAGAATTGAATTGCTTACAGAAAAAGATTTGTTTTCCTGCTCCAACTTCTCATTGGTGGTTTTCAATGATTCAGTAGATAATTTATAGGAATCTCTTTCAGAGGTTATTTTGCTCAAAGATTCCGATGTTTCTTTTTCGGATTTTTTGTTTCCGTTTTCCCAATAATTAATTTCTTTGGTAGTTCTGATATTGTTCTCCGTTGAAGATTTATCTGCGGTGTTTTCAGTTTCTGTTTTGGAAGCTTCCTTTTCCGACTTGTCAGAACTTGACAAAGATGTGTTTGTTTTATTTTCGGTTTTCGTTTCCTGCTTGTCTTCGATTTTCTCGGTTACGGATTTTTCAGTTTGTTCCGTTTTGGAACTAACTGATTTTTCAGTGGATTTTTTATCTACGCTGCGAGATGTTCCACAGGAAACGACCAAAATGCTAATTAAGAGTAGTAATATCTTCTTTTTCATTTTCTTCTTTCTTTTTATTGTTAAGATAACCGTGAATTTCAAGAGCGATTTGCTCGATATCTGTTTTGTTTTTTGCAATAGTAGTTATCAATGCTCCTGCTTCGTGAAAACGCTGTTTATCCTCTGCTTTTTCATAGATAGATTTTATTTCCACAATGCTTAATCCTATCGCTCCCAAAAGAGAGATGAATGGAAACAACGGTATACTGTATTGATAATAGGTTTCGAGATACCATATTGCGGTAATTTGCATTGCATCTAAAATAAGTAAGGCAAACATCACGTTGTAATATCTTCCAAGTTTTTCAACGGTTCTTTTGAATCCGTAACTTGAACGTACAACTCCGTTTTTTTTGGCTTTTTGAAGTCCACTCCACAAATCAGCAATTACAATGAGTAATACTTCAATGTTGAGCGAAAATGCAATCCAAAGGCAAATAATAATTTTTTCCATTTCTAATTTTTCTAAATTTTATAGTCCTTCATACGCAGATTTTTCTGCTGCAGTAGTATCTGCAACTTTCTCGAAAGCAATAGGAATGTTGTTTTCTACCATTGTTTGCCAATTTGCATCATCGTATGCTTTCACATCTGAATAATTTAGGAAATTAGCCACATTGATAATAAGTGCATCAAGAATATTAAGCAGTGCTGAACCGTCTTTTTCCTTTGCTCTTTTAGCCAAAGATTCTACTTTCGTTTTGTAGGAATCAGCTGGAGTATTTGGAGGTGTTACTTTTCTCGTATCGAGAAAGTATTGTGCATGTTTTATTGACATTATTGTTACCATGTCAAGTAGTAGCATAGATTCAGGGCGAACTACCGAATTCTGAATGTTGTAGATTTGATTAATTGTTAGTGCCATTTTTATATATTTTTTAAAATTATTTTATAAACCGCCGTCTGTGATGATCCAACCGTCTGCAACCAATGCTGCTCTTGCTGATGCTCCACTTGAATCATATTTTATTGTCCCCATATTGAGGTTTTTATTCGTTTGTGTTCTACCAACGCCAATGACACAAGTCGCTAATTTGTTTAGAAAATTGGAATAATAAACAGCTGAATAATTAGCAGATGATTTACCTGCCATAAAATCTTGCAAAATCACGTTTTTATTAAAATTCCATGAGGAAATATCCTGATTAAAAGCGGTGCAATTCTGAAACATTGCTTGCATGGTGGTAACGTTGCTTACATTCCATGAGGAAATGTTCTGGTTAAAAGCGGTGCAAGTCTGAAACATTGCTTGCATGGTGGTAACGTTGCTTACATTCCATGAGGAAATGTTCTGGTTAAAAGCGGTGCAAGTCTGAAACATACGCTGCATATTGGTAACGTTGCTTACATTCCATGAGGAAATATCGGAATTGAATAATGTTGCTTGTTCAAACATGCTATTAGCATTATTCAAACTATTTGTAGTAATTCCGTTGGATAAAGTGCTTATTTTTGTTTTGTAAAATATCAAAGTTCCATTCTGCAAATTAGATAAAGTCATTCCGCTTGGTAAAGCAGATATTAATGGACAATTTGAAAAAGCACCACTCCCATTTATCAGATTAGGCAATGTAAAAGTTGCAGGAAGTTCAGTAAGTTTTAAGCACCTTCTGAAAGAATATGTAGCACTTGTTACATATTGATTGATAATATCGCAATCATTCGCAATAGCTTCCAAGTTAATCGCGCCATCTAACATCCCATCAAGAGCATTTGCAATACCGTAACCGTAATTTCCCCACTGCAAGATTTCAATTATTTTTTTTGTCCATAATCCTGCTGCACCATCACCACCGCCACTTCCTGAGTAGTTATATGAACTGAATGCTCCGCCATATACTTTGACAATATATTCGCCTTTTGAAGCGTAAGTGTGATAAATATTACCGCTTATAATACTGGTGGTATTTCCATCGCCCCAATCAATAAGACAGATGTTACTTGATGTAATGTTTAATTGGAAATCATATTCATTAGCAGAAGTCGCAACATCGGTTTTGATACGAAGAATTAAAGGGCGGTAATTCATCGCTCTGTGATTCGAAAATATCTGTCTTTTTATTGCGTTGCTCATTTTATGCTGATACTAAATTTCCAGTTAATATTCCTGTTGAATTCGTGGTTCTTTTAAACATTGCGGTCAATCCTTGTTTTAGGAGCATTCCAAATGGTGCATAAGCAGTAAATCCGCTACCATTTTGAAATGTTGCTGTAAAATTTCCATGAACATATCCAAATATCTCAAAATTCGCACTCAATCCTGTAGGAATGGTGATTATCACATTTGCAAGTATTCGTAATGTTTTGCCGCGATCTGATTCAAGAATTGTGTAATTAGCACTTATGTCTTTTATTTCAGAAGAAATATCATCTAAATAAGCGACAGTGCCGTTTTTCGCACGAAATACCGCCGTATATGTAGTGCCATCTACTGCTCCTGAAATGTCATAATTAAAATTAAGACTGTGTGAAACACCTAAAAGGTTATAGTCAATTGAGAACCTATCACCTCGCAAACCTGCACTTTTGCCATTAACATGCGATGTTATAATGTAACCATGAGCCAATCCGCCCGTTGTAACTCCGGCTATAACTCTATCAGAATATGAGAAGCCGTTTGCTTCTGTATTGGTGAATGGGATTTGGTAAGATGAGCCGTAGGAAATAGGTGTTTTTGATGAGGTAATATTTAAAATCTCAAAAACATCAGTTTCCGGATTATACTTTAGTAAAGCCAAACCTTTTGGCGGAACTGTAAGTATAATACTTCCGGTTGAAACACCTTTTAATAATCCGTCTGTTTCAAATTCCTCTAAAGTAATATTTCCCAAAGTATCGTTAAACACCTTGAGTTCTATTGCTCGATTGGTTTTTTCGGAAAATTGAACGCCAATTATTTTTTTTGATCCTGAAGACGGTGAAAATGTTGTGAGTCGGAAATTTGTTCTCTTATCTGTATAAGTCAATAAAAAATCTGTATTCGCAGGATTGTTTGAAATTGTTTTCCAACCATCTTCTGCTTTTTCTTTGAATCCTGATAAATCAATTTCCGGATTCACATTTAACCCGGCAGGAGTAACAAACACGTCAGTAACGAAAACTAAATTTTCATCTGTTACAATTGGTCGTATAGGGTTTACTGATTCTTCCCCTTGAACAACTGTAAAATTGTTAAATTTATTAGCGTATATTGAATCTATGCGGAATTTATCTTCATCTTCTAACTCGTTTATTTCAAAATAAGTAACTATTGATTTTTGATAGTTTGCATTTTTTATCACCCACTTATTCACATCATCTTCAGGAACATCAATAGTAACTGTAAAATCTTCTGCCGAAACTTCACCGATTTGAACAAGCCGGTTTGATGAATTTTGATTAATTCCGAGCACATTCTGCAAAGATTGTACGTTTTCGTTAGTAAGGTTAGAGCCGTTCGTTTGGATTTTTTCATTGTTCAGACCGGTAAATATATCGGCAACCTCTCCCGGAGGAATGGAATGTTCTTCGGTTTTATTACGAAGTATTTCTATCTGCTGCTGTATAGTTTCTTTACTCATATATAGTACTAATTATATAGGATTCCATTCATCAGGATAATGCACATGAAAAGGTAGTCCGTCAATTCTGTCCTCGAAATTTGGAGTAAATCCATAATAGACTTCGCCGATAACATTACCCTCATCAAAAATGTTTATTGCGCTTGTTACATGTACTTGGCAATTATATATACCAACCGGAATTGTAACAGGTTGCGAAACATTATTTGAAAGGTTTACACCCGATATTGATAAATCCGGTGCAAATGCTCCGTAAGTAAATATCTTTACACTTTTCACAATAATACTTGAACGTGTTGCGGTTATACCTCCATAACCCACGAAAGGTGCCCCTTCAACGTGAAGTTTGAAAGCGAAATTTCCACCTCCCAATTCTTGAGCATCTCTAATAAAAAGAGCTGATGTAATCGACCATGTTTTTTCAATAATATTACTCGGAATATCAACCAATCCATTTCCACTTTCCAAAATCCTGAATTTCACTGGGATATTATTTGGCAATTCCTCTAAAGTAGCAGATGATATTTCAAGCGTATTATCTGATGACGGGCTTCCCGGAATTGCTGTATGGAAGTTTTCCCAAGTTGCTCCGTTGTCGCTTGAAAGTTGTAAAATACAGGTTCCTGAACCATAATCCACACCGTTGTTATTCCATATAAACCGTCCAGTATTCGGATTGATCTTTGTTACTGATTTTAATGTAGGAGCAATTTGCCGTGTGTATTTCAGTACATTGGAATGTTTAATAGAAGTATCGTTGTAAATAACTTTCAGTCGAACTTCATTCAATCCGCCGTCAAACTCGAATAATTGACTGTCATTACCAGCGTATTTATCTATTCCGTTTAATTGCCAAATCGTTGAATCGACGTTTACCTCATCTAAGATTGAAACCACATTGACAAGTTCAGATTCGTTTGTTCCCGATTTATCTTCTGTTGTGTGGTCGCTCCATTCAATGAATGCTCCATATTCTGTAACTTCAAAATTCCAATCATCGGGATTTGAAAAACCGGACCACCGAACATTTTGAAGAACGGTATCAGCTCCGGCTTTTCCTCCATCTACCAAAATGTGATATTTAGCAACATCAAAAACGTGGTCAAAATCGGCATAAAGAGTTGTTCCGGAAGAAACAGGAGTTGCAGACTTTATCAATGTTCCGTTTTTGTACAAATGGAATTTTATAGAACCGTCATAAATGGAAATGTCTTTATTGAATGTTACTGTGAATCGGTTTGAAACTCCATCATCTAACAATAAAATGGAATTATCGGGATAATCCAAACTCACAACTTCAAGTTTTGAAAGTAATTGAGAATCAATTGTCAGATATTCCTCAATTGGATTTGCTTCAAAATCCAATTGAAATAAATTAGTGTCCGGAATTCTTTCTCCCTTGTTTATTTTTGACGGAGTAGATGTTGCTCTTTGGGAATCAATGTAAATTATCGGGTGGCTCAACAATGCAACAAGTCGGTTGAAAACAAAGAAATCTGCCAAATAAAACAAATATCTATCTACAGGAGTTGTTGTGTTTCTTGAATAATATTTCCTTCCGGAGAGTTGCAGCAATTCTTCATTTTCAGTTTCCTGGTCTGAATCGTTTTTGAAACATCTCAAACGGACCGTCTGAAAATAATTTTGTTCTGAATATGGAATCCCTTTGAAATAGCCCTCTTTTTTAAAGTAAAATTTCGATGTTTCTTCCTGCTTCTCAACGGTGCTGTAAAAAGGGTAGGAGTATATGCTTTTTCCTGATGAGGTAAATTTCAACATTACCAATTGTTCTCCGAAATCGACATCGGTACAAAGCTCAAAAACAAGTTGGTTTTTTCCGGTTTTTGTATTTATAAAAGGTTTGAAAGCAATGTGAAAACCGCTTTGTAGAACTTTCAGAATGTTTCCGCAAACATCGATTATTTCAGCAGAAATTGAACTATCGGTATCGAAAGGAAAATTAAAATTGGTAAACTGCAGGAAAGTTTCATTTGGCAACATCTGAACAAAACCACCATACTGATTGAAATGAACAGCGGTATTGTCGTTCTTCAAAGCATCGGAAATGCTTTCGTAGAATTTTAAAAAAGAAATATCTATTTCATTGTTGCCGTAATCGAAATATTTCTACAAATATAAAGATTATTTGAATGGAATACCGAAAGGACTTCCGAAAATTTTAAAATTTTCGGCTTTATTTCTTTCCTCTAATTTCAGAGTGAGTTTTCCGGTTTTCCAATGATAATCCAATTCCTGCATATAACCTGATTTTTTCTTTCCTTCAAGGTCATAGCAGGTTACATATCCCATTCCGAAATCATCTTCATTTTCATATTTTTCAAGCAATTCCAAAACCTCAACAAATTCAGCATAAACCTCAACATTTAAAATTTTTGGTGTCAATATCGGAGTTCCAAGGTCCGCGATACTTATTTCGCCTCTTTCCGACAGCAAACTATATTCTCCTGTTTTTTTTGTCTTCAGTTCCGGATTGTTTTTGAAATACAGATTTGAAATGGTTCCGTTTTGATGAAAAGTACACGCGGTTTTCAGATAACTTTTCCAGTTCAGAATATTTCTTTTGATGGAGTAATCAAGATTTGGATAATTATCGGGATTGTTGATTCCGGAAACACTGCTGAAACCTTGATTTGTTTTTGTCTGCCAATAAACATTCAGGTATTGGTATTTTATTTTGATGACCGCATCGCCAGAAAAACCCGGCGAAAAGCCATTCGGGTGCAAAGTCAATACATCTTTGGTAATGCTCACAACAGTATAATTCCCCGAATTTTCTCCGCTTACGATTTGGAAACTCTGATTGACTTCCAAACCTCGCGTATTCCAGTTGATAATTGTATTTCCGTCATCTGTATTTGAATCTTTATTATAAAGCAAAAGTTTTCCATCTCTTACTATCATAGTAAGTGATGTTCTAAACTCGCAAAAAGTATTTGCAGGAAGCGGTGCAATGGAATTGATGAATACCTCGTCGTCATTATCATCAGCTGTCGCCGGTTCATTAGTTTCCAAATCGACCATCGCCTGAGCGGAATAAGCGGAACGGATATATTTCACCGATCTTTCGAATTTGTTTTCGACCTGCTTATTTGGGATATTCCACTCGCTTTCCGTGTGTGCATCATTCGCAGTATTTTTTGATAGCCGATTTGTTTCAAAGGTTTCATATCCGAATTTCAGATTGTTGATTTTAAACCGTTCATTCCATTCTTCAGTATATCCTTTGCTCGAATCCATTGAAAAATTTCCGATTTCAACATCCTTATAAAATTCCGGAAACTCCCGGAAGATAATTTTGTCTTTTCTGATTTCGTAATCAGAACATATCTCCATTGTCATTGCCGTTTCATAAGCATCTTTAATCGAAGTTACGAAAGGTCGTAATGCTTGTAAATTAATCCACGAAACATTATTCCAATACACCAATCCGAAAAGCAAATCGGGATTCTTGTTGTACCTCAACTCACCTTCGTAATTGCCGGGAGGATAATTGTCGGAAACCAAACTAAATTCCACAATATCGGGACTTGATATTGAAATCCAACGTATATTGTTCCAAAAATACATTCCTTTTTCTAAATGCAGGTCCGAAATATTATTGACAACTTCCCCGATGTAGTTTCCCGGCGGTGCATTTTCGTTAATAAGTTCGATTGAGTTGGAAGTACTTACAGACAACAAACCGCGATTATAACAGATATTATCGTAATGGTTTCCTCCGTCATCAAACACCGGAGCATCTACCGGTAAATTGTCGATGAATTTTGAGCATTGCTTCAGAACATCAATATATCTCACACCGCTTATTACTGTATCTAAAGACGTGGAAACAGCTTCAATTTCTAAAGTGTAATTTGAAATACTGGTTATTGCTTGGAATATTCGCTGAGAAGCAAGACCGGAATCTCGACTCTGTCGGACCTTGGTTTTGAAGAAAATCCAAAGCATTGCACCTGCAGGAATATTTTCGATTGTAAATTCCCAATCTCCGGAAACGCTTACAATATTATGGTCGTCATCGTCGAGGTGTGCTGAGAAAACATTTATGTTTCCAATAGGATTTATTATATCGAATCCCCAACGGATATGCATTGTGGTTTCCGCATATCCATCACCTAAAATAGAAATACCTATTTGCTGAAAATCGAAATTTGAAATTTTTATTTTCAGAGATGAGAGAAAAAATCTCGCTTTCAGATATGGAAATTTTGCTCCTTCTGCAAATCCATTGTCATACCAATCGGAATCAAAAAACGGCAAACCTGTCAATCTTATAATTCTTTCAGTTGGTGAGGTAGTATTTTCTATTTCGGAAATCAGCGGATTATTAACATTGTTGTAGAAATAATATTCTGTAATTGTGTTATTAATAACCTCTGCAACAAGCGACTCATTAACGAACGCTTGTGAAGGTTCCCATTTTGAGTTTTTCGTAATAGGCAATGCTCTGCGAAGAAACCTCTGCGTTGGTGCAGGAGTAATCGGTTTGTTGTGAATATTTTTCGGCGAAAATATATCTATTGAAGTATCAATCTGCTTTTTGTAATTGGCAATTTCCGTGTTCTGAATTACGGAACAACCGAGATAAGTCGCTCCATCAGTATCCGGATTTGCAAGGTCGAGAAGTCCTACGGTGAACTGAACGCCGTCTTTTTCCAAAACATATTCAATGATGCTTTCAAAGCCAAATTCTTTGTAGGTTTTCATCAGCCACGCAAAACCGTTTTCAAGGTATGGTGATTCCGTGCCGTCCGGACTGATTATTTTTTCATCGTCGGTAAGTTCATAGCCGGTTTCGATTCTGAAAACAAGATTTTGGGTTTCGTTTCCGTAGAAAATATCACGCCCGAAACGCTCATCGTTTTGCTTGACAACGAAATTGGCTTCGCTGAATCCTTCCGGTTCTGTTATTTGGTAAAGTTCTGTGAATCCTAAACTTTTGAAGATAAGATAGTGGGTAAATGAACCGGTGTCGATTGGATTATTCAGAAGTCATTGCCGTAATCGTATTTATTGACAAAGATAATAAAAAATCCATCCTCTAAGAATTGGAGTTATATGAAAGTACAAAAGTTGAATTTAAAACTTGACCCGATATTTTGATAATAAAATGTAAGCAGAAGTTTTTTTAGTTTCCAGAAATATCAATTTCATGTCCAGTTTTTAATTTTTTCATATGATTGAAAGATTGGACAAACATAAGAATTGTTAATATAGAAAAAACAACACCAATTATTAGAAATCCATTTTCCAGTGTTTTTAATTTTATCAATATTTCATATGTTGGATTCTTCTTATCCGCTGTCTCCGGAATTGAATTTATTGTAGCTATCACAGATAAATAGGCACCCCAAGTTAATGAAGCTATAAATAAAAATAGATCTGCAAGTAATGATTTGCTTTTTAGAGAGTTGAGATTATCTTCTGTAACAAGATAGTACGTTTCTTGTCTTTGTCTCACAGATGCCTGAACGAGCCTTTCTTGAGAGGAAATATTAAATTCAGGCATATTTTATTGTTTTTTTACGTATTCAATTCCACTATTTGGATATTTTTTTTTAAGATTACTTGCTGTTTCTTGACGAATGTTTTCAACATCTTGAACTGTAGGGATATTTAAATTTTTGTTATTATTAATTATCTTTTCCAATAATTTTTCTAATACACCGATTCTAAACTCATTGTCAAGTAATTGATTTGTTATGTCAAAGTCTCCTATTTTTATACTCATTTGTTTAAGTTTATGGTTAATTATAATTTCTACCAATCATCTTTTTTACTGCCATCGGTTTTGCCATTGATGATGTATTCTTTCAGACTGTTGTTTAAGGAATTGAAGTAATCAGGTATTTTTTGATATCCGTTATATTTTTTCTTTAAAGTTCCATCTTTTTCAAAATAAAAATTATTGTTTTTTACAAAATCAATAGTTTTCCAACCTCTTACTGGATTATATTGCGATGGTTCAATGTATTGTTCTATGCCAATAACAGCAAATTTATATTTATTATCTTTAAATGAAATTTCAATCTGATATCTTCCGTCATCAGATGATTGTTTTCCCATAAAATATAATAAAAACATCCCTTTTTTTATACCCTCAATTCTTATGTAATCATTTTCGATTTGTCCTTTTATTACCTCTTTCGGTGTGTCAAATGTTCGATTAACCCATTCTATGGTTTTCCTATACAAATCTTCTTTTGTATTTTCGGGCACTTCTACTACTACATAATCTGTTATTCCGTCTTTTGAAAGTGCAAATTCAGTAGAACTTTGTCCGAAAACAAGCCCTGAAAAAAGGATAAATAGAAAAAGTGTTTTCTTCATAATTCAAAATTTAGAAATCAAATATAAAAAAAGCGATTGAAAACCAACCGCTTTTTTGCTTAAACTTTACGTCCCTTAAAAATTACCCTGTCCGATATATTCTTTTGAACGGTTACATTCATCGTAGATGATGAGCGGTTTTTGCGGATAGCAGAAACGATTTTGGAAGCACTTTCGTCGTATATTGTTCTCAATTCATCGTAATCAATTACCTGTGATTTTCCGGAACCGGCTTCGCTCAATGAACGGTAATTTTTAAACATATATTCTTTGATGAGTGCAGTCGGATTTGCCGGAATGATTTTATCGCCAATCGCAACATCTGTAATTCTTGCTCCACCATCTGAACCCCACGATTTAATATTTCCGTATCTGTCGGTATGAATTTCCGCACCTAATTCGTCCACAATAGCTTTACCGGTATATGGAACAAAATCAGAACCCTCCCAAAACATACCATTTATTTTTGCAACTTGTGCCATTCCACTTGCAATTATCAAACCCGCTTGTAATTGAGGATAACCCGGAAAAAGAATCGTTTCTGGACTTTTTGATGCTGTAGTTAAAATAGCTGATGCTGCTTCGTAGGTGTTCATTGTTGCATTCATAATTGCAAGTGCTTTACCTAATTGTGATTCTTCTCCGAGCAAACCAATTGCAAAGTCAAAATAATCTTGTCGTAATTCCTTTTTGGATTCATTCACAAAATTCTCCATTTCAATTTCATTTGCTTTTAAATCATCATTTAGCTTTGTCCGTTCATCAGCACTCAAACCTTCTTGTTTTAATTTTTCTTCAATACTTTTTTTATTTTCTTTTAATTCATATACTTTTTGTGTTTTTGAATTTTTATTTTTCAGATTGAAAAATCTCACATTTCTTTTCTCCTCTTTTTCAATCACACTTAGTTTAAATTTCAGCAAATCCTCATTGTTCTTTTTAATTGCTTCGGCAGTTTGCTCTTCCAACTTCAGCCGGTTCATCTGATATTTCGCTTCGTTTGCCGTCAGTTTCTCATTATTCTTGATTTTAGCATCAAGCCGTTCCTCATCAATATCAAGTTCTTTCTGCAACGCTTTTTTATGAACATCGAGAACTTGTTTTAACCTGTCGTTCTCGGCTTTTACGATTTCATCGGTAAGGTCCGTAACGCCTTTCAAAATGGATTTCTGATTGGCATCGTACATCTCCAATTCAAATTTCGCATTGTCGGATTTGATTTTCGAGATGGCTGTATTTTTTTCGGCTTCGATTTTTTTGAAATCTTCCGCCGATTTTTGATTGATTAATTGAGCATCTAAAGAACCTTTTTTAACACCGATTAGGTTTTTCTGCCTTTCGAGTTCTGCAATGGCTGTTTTACGTGCGGAAATATCTTGAACGAAATTTATATTTTCCTCCATCAAATGCTCCTCCTGTTTATAGGAAGACATCAAAACATCTAATTCTGCTTTTTTAGAATTGATTGTTAATTCAATAGTTTTTTTAGCACGGTCTTCTGCTTCTTTTCTCTTTTTTTCAGCATCTTTATTATCCTTTTCCCCCTCCATGCTACCTTTTCCAATGGTAGGTTTGTTCACATCAACATCTTCAACACCTTTTTCTTTATTTTTTTCCTTAACATTTTTATTGAACTCATCTACGAATGTTTTTTTGGCATCTGCAGCAGCTGTTCCGGCACTTGATTTCAATTTGTCTAACGCTTCATCAATTCCTTTCCCATCAAAAGTAAGCGCGGCTTTAATCAAGTCTTTGATTACGGAAACATTGTCTTTGAAAACATTAATAAGACCTTTGAAAAATACTTTTGTCGCCGCTTCTAAAGCGTGATATGCTTCCGGAAAATTAGTAATAACTGTATATAATTTCTTGAAATGCCCGATGATAGTTGAGAACCAACCACCTGCACCGGAAAACATATTTTTAACAAAGTCAAAACTCATCGCAAAATCGTAAATGGATTTTGCTACTTTCATTGCCTGTTCGTGAAGCCACACCAAAACATCTATAATAGTACCGAGTATTAAAAACGCTGCTTTCAATGGAATGAGCATTGATTCCCAAATCATTTTGAAATAGTTGATACTTCCCGATGCTTTCCCGAAAATCGCAGTAAGCATTTTGAATGGTCGTATAAAACTATAGTCTATCAATTTTCCTATGGTGTCAAATATCGGCTGTAAATCTTCTCTTATCAGCGTAATAAATTCCCAAAATTTTGTTTCGATATATGCCCAACCGATTTTAACCTGTGTAACGAACGAACGAAACGAAGAACTATTCAACGCCTTATCTTTTGCTTTTGCCAAATCTTCCTGCTGTTTGATTTCTCGAAGCCGTAATTTTTCACCCTCGCTTAACTCCTTGTTATGCTCTTTTTGTGCTTCAGATACCGTCTTCATTACTTGCTCGTAACCACCGGCAGCAACTACTGCTTTTCCAAATAAATTCTTACCGATGTCCGCTTGTGCCTGAGAAGAAATTTTTAATTTTTCTGATTCATCATATATTCTGGAAAGTCCTTCAGTAATTGTTATCTGCCCGCTTCTAACCTCGTTTAACAATTTTCCTGTGAAAGCACTTCCCAAAGATTTTGTTAAACTTTTTTCGAGATTAGGATTTGTTTCGATGAGTTTTTGTGCATCTTTTTGCAATGCTCCGAAAATAGTAGTTCCGTTGGTTCCGTTCTTTTCAGCACTTTCAATGATTGCAATTTGTTCCTTTAAATTTATCCCTAATTGCTTAGCAGTAACAGATGTTTGCTCAATTGTGCTTAAAAATTCGTTTTTATCAGGAGCTCTTAATAATCCGATTTTCAATTCTTCCAGTGCTTCAAATTCATTTTTTGCAAGTTTCAAATCCATTATTTGGTCTAATGAATTCGCGATTTGCTCAGCAGACAAATTGAATGCTTTTGCAACTGCTACCGCCTGTGGTCTTACTGCATCAGCTAATCCCAAATTTTTGAATAATGCGATCGTTCCTTTTACCTCCATATTATAGTCATAAATGGTTTTTACAGCCAAACCAATTCCTACTGCAACTCCGGCAACAATTCCTGCCGTTCCTCCAATTGCTGCCCCGAGTAAATTTGTTTTACCTGCAGCATTTGCTGCTCCCGCTGCCATCTCTGCCGTTTCCGCTTTGAAAGCTGCGGTTCTTTCTGCAAAACCTGCGGTATGTTGTTTCAGTCCTATAATTTCGGTGGTATATCCGGAAACACTTGTTTTCGCACTTCCAAATGAAGTTTTTACAGAGTTGGCAAAAGTTCCGGTAGAGTTGGAAGCATCTATCAGTTGCTGTTTGGATCTTGTCATGAAACCAACCACAGATTTTGTGGCTTGATTGACAATTGCAGGAAGATTTCCGCTTTTCATAGCACTCGCTAAATCGGAAAATTCTTTTTTCAATCCTCCGAAATGGTCTTTAAGTTCATCAGCATAACTGCCAACAAGTGCTTTATTGTCTCCGGAAAGTTTACTAATTTCTCTGTAATCATCCTGAAGTTTTTTAGATTCTTTCGATGCAATTTCAAAATCTGCAGCCAATTTCAGATATGTTTGAGAATCTTTTTTCCCTGCATATTCCAACAACTTCATTTCAGCACCAAGATTTTTAGCCTTGGAAAGTGATTCCTGCATTTTAGAGTTGAGTTTTTCTAAAGCGGAAGCATTCTCATTATTGGCTTTTGCCCATTGCTTGTTTTCTGCGTTTTGGCGTTGAAGTTCAAGTGTTTTTTTTGCTAAAGTTCTTGCAGCTTCACTTGTAACAACTTCTAATTTTTTTTCGGTTGCGGTAATTTTATCCTGAATTTTCCCTAACTCGTCCTGATTTTTACGATGCTTATCCGCCACCTCAATATAAGTTTTCAGACCTACCTCCGAATTTTTGTATGCCCTCATTTCTTCTTCTTTCGTCGCGGCTGATTTGGCGAATGCTTCTGTCAATTTTTTTATCTCCTCTGTCAATTTCTTGACATCTTCTATGTGTTTTTCAAGTCCCGGAAATTTAACTTCTTTTGCCATTTTACTTATGTTGTTTTTCGATTTGATTTAATATTGCACACCATTCGGTAACCACCATTTTGAACCTGTCCACAGTGTACCCCTCTTTGCGAATCATCACCAAAGACATTTCAAAATTTGAATTTTCAGATGAGGTTTCTTCCCGATTCTGTTCTTTAGAAAAAAGCAGGTTGATTTCATTTTTAACCAGTGAAATTTTCTGGTTTAGCGTTTCAGGTTTTACCTTGTATTTTTTCAGCAATTCGCTTACATCAGTGCCGTAATCAATGCACTTTTGCAATGCCGTAAAAACATCTAACTGACTGATGAGGTAAACAGATTTCACTTTTTTCCCAAGCATCGAAATAGTTATTGCACTTTTTGAAATCTTCAGGTATTCGTCCAGAACATTAATCCAAACTTCCTGAAGAACATCCTCCGGAACTTTCACATTTCTGTCTTTCTGAAGAAAAGAAAGGTCGCCATTCATCACCTCGTTGAAGTTGTGGATTGGAAGAATGTTACACTTGTCGTACAAATCGTAACGCTCGACCTTTCTTTTTTTACGAAAATTGAAAAAATCAAACAATTTTTGCAGCCGGTTTCTTTTTGGATCTTGGTTTTGCATCTGCTTTTTGATTTTCTTCCGGAATGGTTTCCGGATTTTTCTTTTGGTAAATTACTTCGGTCCCGTCGGATAGGAAATAACAGCATATTCCCATTTCGTCATTCAGTTCCGATTCTTTTCTTATGAAAATAGTTCCTGATTTTTTATAGACATACACAACGTGGATTTCTCCCGTCGTTTTGGTTTTGCCGGCAGCTTCCCGTAGTTTTTCGTTGAAGCCCGGCGTTGTTTTACAATTACACATAATTTTAAAGTTTTAAATTTTTGGTTAATAAATCACCGCACTTGTTTTGAACTATATCTGTAACTAAGTCGGCATTGTCTTCCTGAATCCCGAAAATATCTTCCGGGTCAAAATCCGAAATCGCTGTAGAATTGCTGTCGAAAAAATCAAATAGTTCTTTTTTGTGCGGACTTTCACTATCTAAGTGGTAGAATAAATCGTTGTCTTTTTCATTGACTAATATTCCTGTCTTATCGTAGAAATCTCCTGTGTCGAATAATGTATAGGGAGTTCCGGCTTGTTTTCTGCCTCCGGTAATTTCTTCCGTTTTCTGTGAGTAGGTCCCGATAATTTTTCCTTTGGAATCCTGTCCTTTCTGCCATTGGATTTTTTGGATTTCGGGAATTTCTTTATCCGTTTCCAGTTCATTTTTTAAATCGGAAACATATTTCTCTGGCGTGTAGTCCAAAACATTATCGATGTACTCGTAGATTGTCATTTTGAAAAAAAAGGCGGTGATTTCGTAAAAACACCACCTTTTGAAAAAATAATAATTATGAAAATTTTACGATGCTATGGTTGACACTTCTAAAACATTTGATTTATAAAATGCTTCATTCAAAGTATCAACTACTGGTGTTCCTCCTGTCGTATCGAATAAATCAATAAGATAATCCGTTGCAGCAGTCAATCCGGCAATGTTGTATTCTCCGGTTGTTGCATTGTAAGTTTTCGTTCCGGCAACAACAGTGTTGTCAGATGCTTTTCTTACTCTTACATTTGTAGTTGCAATTCCAAGAACTACGGTAGAATTATCACAAGAACCGGTTACATTGATTTTTACGGAAGTTGCAGCAGGAGCATCTGTTGTTTTCAATGTAACGCTCTGAATTCCTTTCAAATCTATCAGCGTTTCATCTACCAAGAAACTTCTTCTCTTATTGAATCCTGCTGTTCCGTCTTGGTCAAGTTGAACATCAACGGTAATCATTGATATTTTTGAACCACCATCATTAAAGGTTACGTTGTTCACGGAAATATCACTGATGCTGAATCCGTTCAAATTGTCGTTTTTGCTATCGAAAAATAACTTGTCTTCAGAATCGAGCAGAAGAAGTGCCCAACCTTTTTGAGCTGCAATTTTATGCAATTCTTTGAGTAGGCATTCGTTTTCTTCCAGTTCAAAACCGAATTCATACAGACCTTGTGAAACAGTTTTTTTGATTTTGTTCGCAAATGTCTGCACGTTGTTTTTCGCCCCGGCTTCAGTGGTGTTCAAGAGGTCATTTAATGGAACAAGCTGTCCTGATTTTATCAGTTCAGCTCTTTTTTCTTCGTCAAATACATCATCTTTCAATGAAATTTTCACGTTCTTTTTGATGAAGAATGGCTTTTTAATGTCTTTAATAGACACATTACATCCGTCAATCCAGGTCCCGATTGTACCGGAACCACAATTTAGAGTATCTATAATAATGCTCATTTTCTTTGATTTTTTAATTGTAATAAATTATCGGGCATACAGGCGGGTTTCAGATAGAGAGTGCAATCAAGTGTAATTGCATCCCAAATATCTATTACCGCACTGTCTTTTTGGTTGTTTACAGAATAGTTAGGAAAGAATTTTTGAGTGTGCTGATTTTTAAGGTCCATCCAAATAAATTTTTTAAACAATCCGGAAGTCATTAATCCGCAGAACCTTTCTACGATTTGGTCTAAGATAAACCGAGTGGTCTGAATCCGTGTCTGAACTAATTTGTCCGAATCATTATTCACAGCGAAAATGATACGGAGTCCTTTGTATTCATACAGTTTTTTAGGTGAATTGTCAGAACTTTCCGAAACAGGATATACCAACCAAGCCAAAGGATATTTTTCGTTCTTTGATTTCAGCCAAATGTTCAATTCCTTTTCTGTCCCGAAACTGAACTTCACATTTTTCGCCGTTTGGAGGTAATAAGGATTTTTCACCTGTACAACTTCATCAAAATCACTTTGCAAATATTCTCCTTGTGGCAGCCCATATTGATTGCCTAAATGTTCAAATACCATTTTTAACGCTTTTTCTATTGGTTGCATCAGTATTTATACATTGGTTCTATATGTGCCGGTTTCCAATTCGGATAATCCTCTTTGTGGTCTCGCAGAAATTCATACATCGATGTTTCATTTTTCCGTCCGCCGACAACTTTTGCCCGAAACCGATTATATGAATCAATCCTTTTGTAAAAATTTGAAAGACCGTTTGCGTTTTCCGCAGACAATTTTACCTGTCCTACTCCGGTGGTTGTATTTCGGTTTTCCAATAAATAGAAATAGTAGATGTAATCAGCGATGAAAGAGGTTTTAATCTTAACTTCTGTATTGTTGAAGTTAAAGGTGTCTTTTTGCACAATTCCTTTCCATTTCTTTTTTACTGTTCCCTGATACGGACATTCAACCGTATATTCTTTTCCCAAAATCAAGTCTGTTATTGATTGAGGCGCATCTTCTTTCAATTTATTGTCTGCATCGAAACAATCTGCCAACTCATCATAAAAAACTTGTCCTAACACTAAAATCAGACACTGCTTTTCACAAGACAAAATAAATCGGGTAACTTCCAACGCTATATCTCCCATTTCGTCAATGTTTGATATTTTGGTCGGTTCGTGCCTAAAAAATGTAATGTCCGTGAAAAGCATATCTGATTATTTTAGATGTTATTCTTCTGTGGTTTCTTCAGCGATTTCTTTTGTTGTTACTTTCGCTACACCATTAGAAACATACAAGTCCTTCATCACCTCTGAAATTCCTGAAAGGGGTTGCCCTTTTTTGAAACCTCTAAAATCTGCAGTGAACACTACACTGTATGATTTTGTGATATCAATCTCGTGAACTCCGGTTTTGGATTTCTTTGCTTTATCCTGATAACCGCTGAACACATCCTGCAGGGATTTTACCGCTGCTTTTTCTTTTAGAGCATTTGCTCCTGTTTTTTCTTCTGCCATTATTAAAATTTTAATGATTTAAAATTGAATTTTGTTTCTGTTAACCTTCCTCTTCTTCCGGAGCGGTAATTCCCGCTTTGATGTTCGTAAATGTGTCGGAAATGATACCTGTTCTTGTTGCACCTGGCACAATGACAGCCACAAATTTTTCTAATCTGTGGGTGAGTAAGTTTCTATTACCGTCATCTCCCTCGAAATATTCTACATAGTCTGTTGCATTATCAATTCCGGCTTTAACGCATGTTTTTAAGTCGCCGACAATCAAATCATCGTTGCCAAATTCAACATCTGTTTTGATTTTTACGGAAACATCATCTCCAAAATCAATGGAGTTCGTTAATAAATTAATACTGCCCTTGTTTTGTAGCATATAATGTCCGTCAGATGCTTTCATTGTTTTCAGATTTTCCCACGCATAAACCGACATTCTTGCTGAAGTTGGATTATAGCCAAGTTTCACCAATGAAGCTATTACAGCTATGATTGCATCATAGTTATTGGGATTTGCGTGTACAGCTTGAGCTGGAACAGGCGTGAACGGAGTAGCGCTCGCTTTGATTTTTGCAATGACCAACTGAGGAATTTTTTTGTCGAAATAACTTCTCAAAGTTTCCAAGAATGATGTTACGAACATTGCAAAGAATCTTCTCATTTTGGTGGTTGTTTTCCAAAAAGTAGCAACGGCTTCTGCCGGTTCGTCAATTGCTGCCCAAATTACTTTGGATTGAGGTTTCACATTTCCTTCCAGTGTTACAGCGATGTTTACGGTTTCGGTTTCTGAAATTGAAACCAAACGGTCAGCATTCAATGGAAGTAAGTCGATTTCGTCAAGAATGTTTGATTTCGGCACAGGTTTTTTTGCAATTCCCGGAATCAGCTGTGCGAAATAGTTTCCAATTGTTGTAATTGTTCCTAATACTCCTGCGGGAGCATTAGCGTTAACCCCGATAACGTCTGCTTTAAAGGAAATCTTGTTACTTACTAATCCTTTTTGGCTTGAATCAAATATGTCTTTGATTTCTTTTTCCAAATTTTTGGCTGTCTCAAAACCTGCATTTTCCGGTGCAGACTGATATTCTTTCAGCAATTCGCCTTGTTTTTTTACGATTTCTTTTAGGTCGGTAACTTCTTTTGCAGCAGTTTCTCTTGCTGTTTTTTCGGTTTCCAATGCTTCTTTAATCGTTTTGATGTCTTCGGAAGATGCTCTCTTTCCGATTTCTTCACCCATTTCATCTAAGAATTCGGAGTGAAGTTTTGCTTGTTCGGATGCTTCCATTTCTTTAAAAGCTTCGTCCGACACGTTTTTTGATTTTAAAAATTCTTTGAATTTTTTCATTTTTTGATTTTTTAAATTAAACCTTTATAATAACTCTTTTGAGTGGTCGGAACCGGCTCGTTTTTATCTTCGTCAAGTGGATTATCTCCGGCTTGATTATTTTCTTTTCCTTCTTCTGTGAACTCTATTGTTGGAGTGGCACTATTGGAACCACGCTTAACAGCACTTCCCTCAATGATTTTGGCTTCAGTAACAGCATAAAACCAACCTCTTGCTTCCGCTTCTTCCTTGTTAACTATCTGAGAAATATATTTCTCCCAGTTGTCTTTGAATTGTGCAGCATCTGCGGAATCAGAATCGAGGCATAAATACTCTTTGACATATTGCATTCTCACGGAGTGGTTTTTTACTTTCCCTTTTTTGTAGAAATCGTACATAAATTGATTTTCCGGAGCGATATCTTCTTTCTTGATTTCACAATCGAAAACCAATGCTTCGGTTTCTCCTTCATACGGGAATCCTAATTCTTTCCAAGTGTATTTTTTCGTGTATGCTTTTACCTCATCGGTAATTGTTCCGCCGAAAGTGAATTCGTGCTGATTACACAATGGAAATATCTTACTTTCCTGCAGGGATTTTTTCCATATCCCCGGAATATGTACGTCGCAATGAGAATCAAAGAAATTCGTTGTATTAATTATGCAGCGTACTTTTAGAACTCCGTTGTCTTCCTGCTCTCCGATTTCCGGATTTTCAGCTTTTGATGATTCAATCCTATCTCCTTTGTCATCGATAGCAAAAGAAATGAACGAAAATGCATCAGATTTTTTAGGTTCTGAACGCCTTTGAGCTTTCAAAGCCAACTGATTTTCAATTAACCATTTGAAAGTTTCCTCTCTGGAATCAAATTTTTTTATTTTAATTTTTGCCATCTCTTTTTTCTTTTGATTTTAATTTTTCCCGGATTGATTTTTCAAGTTCCTTGTTGCCTGTTTTTTTTGCTGCTTTCAGTGCTTTCTGAAGTTCTTCTGTTCGGTTATATGATTCCATAATCTTTTATTTTTTTATTAAGTTCTTCCTGTGTTATCACTTTCTTTTCAAATAATTGTAACAGTAATTCTACCTGTACTTTTTGTTTGTCAATCTTGGTTTTCTCATTTTCAGCGAAAACAGGTAAATCATCGTAATCGATATATATTTCGTTTTCCCATTTATAGAATTCGCTTATTTTTCCACAGAATGATTTTGCCAATGGTTCTATGGTATTCTGTATTACCTCAACCATTGCCATTTGGCGGTTTTGAAATTTAGCCGATTCTGTAGTCAGGTTTTGAAATTCCTTTGGAAGATTGTATTTGTTGAGAATTACCCGAGCATCTTCGACAGCGAGTTTATCGTAGTTTATTTTTTCCAGTCCGTCTGAAAGTGAGAATGCTTTTAGCGGAAGCGTAGAAAATGCAACGCCGTAATTGTTACTGTTTCCTATTCCCGTTTCCCGTAGTTCTTCTTCCAGTTTCTTCTTATGGGTGGTCATTATAGGTTCTCCTTTCTCATCTTCTCTTCCTGTTCCTACTTCTGAATCGAGCGCAAAATCATCAATGGTATTTACGTCCAAGGAAACAATCTGAGAACCGGACCGTTTTATCATATTTTCTTTTGCCTGTAATGCAAGAGAGTAGTTCTGAATATTTTGCTTTAATGCCAAAAGCCGCGAAATGCCGATATACGGTCGCTCTGAATTTTGCCTGATGTCAAAGTAGGGTATGACATCGGAATATCTAATCCGTTGAAGATTCAGCGGTTTGTATGTGAAGTGAAGTTCGTTGTTTGAAGAAAAGAAATTGAAAAAGAAATTGTATATGTTGTTCCAAACAATAAAGTCGGGGTCAACATTGAAAAGTTGTGTTCCTTCGTCCAGTGTCTTTTCAAAACCTACAGACGAATGCTGAGGAACTATATAGTTCCATCCGTGAGAATAATGATAATACAGCCATTCCTCAATGAATTGGGTGAAATCTTGGTTAGAGTTTGGTTTTCTTAGAAGTCGTATTAAATCATCTTCTTCGGTAACATCTTCTCCATTTTTGTTTTTGGCTCTTAATGTGCCGGAAGAAAGTATATCTCCGTAAAAAGTGATAACGCTGTCAATTGGGTCAACTGATTGAGCGAGGCGTGTATAAAAATTCTGGTCGATGTTTTCCCAAGTAGTGGAAAGTATCGCCTTGAATATGGGTGAAGTATTATTGCTGAAAATCGGCATACCGTTTTCCTGCTTGGAAAACGTGGGAATGAATCTCTCAAAAAGATTCTTGATATAGTTTCCTATCTCATAACTGCCGTCATCGTAATTTTATTTTTACAAATGTAGTAAATATTAATAATATTAATATTTTTTTAAATTAAATTTCGTGAAATTTTGGTTCAAATGTGGCTAAGTGTTTTTTGGCTGATTCCAATGATTTAAAATGCATTGCTCTGACAAAATCAAAATAACCATTACACACTCCGTAAACATTGCAATCCCGCCAATCCGTTGAAATTACATATTCTGTTTTTATCAATCCCAAAAATTGTAATATTTGTTTAAATTCTGATAGTTTTTTAGGTGTTTTCACTTCTACTTGTTTCTGAATGACAAAAGTTCCAAACTGTTCTTTTATTCTGTGTTTAGTTTCCATATAATTTAGATTATATTATTTAATTTTTTATAAAGTTCAATTGTTGCAAATACATCTGATAATGCAGAATGGGCTTTTTCGTTCGCAATGCCAAAATGATTACAAAGATTTTCCAATGAATATGACGAAAGGTTTAATCTATTTTTTGCAAGTATCATTGTGTCTTCCTGGCGATGGTTATCAAGAGTATATCCTAAAAATCGTGTCAATAAATAATTTACTCTTGGAATATCAAAGGCAGTGGAATTGTGACCAACAAAGTTTAATTCATGATCAACATAGTAGTGCTTCAATTCTAACAGATCTTTGAGAACCTCCTCAATATTTCTTCCTTTTTCCTCTAAATCCTGAACCAAGATTCCATTTATTTTCATTGCATCTTCTTTGTAAGATACAAGTTCATTACCTCCTTCCCGATAATAAGGTTTGATGAGTGAATGGAGCTGTTGTACCGGAATACAATTATCTGTTGTAATTACCATTGCAATTTCACAAACTCCGTTTTTTGTCATAGAGAAACCGCCGGTTTCGATATCAATAAATGCTTTCATATATAATTTTTTCAGTTTTTTGTATATAATTTTTTGTGAAAATTGTATTTAGTTTCCATTTGAATTATTTTTCAGTGAATCAAATTTTATTTTCCGGCAACATTGGAGCAAAATTGCTTTTTGAGATTATTTGTTCGTACATAAAAACTTTCGCTTCCAAAACCCCAATTTTTTCATCACGATTTTCATTTAAAAATTTTCTTATAACCTCTTCAACAACAACTTTACCTTCTTTATTGACAACCTTACTCGCGTATGAACTTCTGTCACTTCTCCATTGATATTCAAGGTTAAACAAAGATTTCAGTAATTCTTGTATTTTTTCTTCGCTCATAATATCTATATTTTTAAATGTTCCTGTGCTTTGCGTTTGTGGTTCTGTTTGATTTCCAGACTCTCGGTTATCTCATTCCAGTTGTGGCAACTGTGGCATTTGATATTTGAAGTTTTGGCGTTCAGGTCGATTTCAACTTTCGACAACAACCTCATCGATTCAAAAAGGATTTTCCCGTCCGAAATTTTCCCGATTTCCGAATCGCAGGTTTTGCAAAATATTTTTTTCTCCATCAGTCTTTGGAAGTATTGATTAATTTTTGTCTGATTACTATATTCATAAGCGCTGTGCATATATCCGCAAAGTCTTTGATTTCGTTGTTCTCTGCTTTTTTTTCGTAGGCACTTATATTGTTTACCGCGTTTTCATACTCCTGATTTGGCGAAATATCCAGGAACCGGAAGTATTTTGAAACAAAATATGCTATGTCAAATATTCTTGCATCTTTCTGTCCTTTCGCATTAAATGTTCTTACCAAAGGATATTTCTGTTTTACCTGTTTTGCATAAAGATTTCCGAGTCCATTTTTTTCAAACCAAAACGACGAGGGTTTATGAATTTTCGCTTTCGCTATGTTCTGCGGAATCGTTTTCTCGCTTCCTTCCTGGTTGAATATGACATCTGTAATCCAAACTTTATTGCTGTGAACATTTGCAAACACAGAAGCCAAATAACAATCTCCATCATCTGCCGGGTCACACGCTGCAATGCTCACGCCTTTTTTCTCAATGGAAGAAACTTTCACGATTTCGTACATCAAACCATCTGCTTCTTTCGGGTCCTGCTGATATTGGCAATTGAAAATATTTTCATTTTCTTTTTTCAACTGCAGCAGTTCTGCTTTGGTGTGTATCTTTTCGCAAAGCGGATTTCCTTTTTCGTCAAGTGCCGGAAGTTTCAAAACATTCCATCCTCCTGACTTGATAAGATGACTGCTTAAATCATCTTTTGAAATTCTTTGCTGAATATTGATAATTGGTGTAAATCGTGAGTTGACACGGTTCTTAATCGTGCTGTCGAATCTCTCATTTACCCGGCTTAACATTAATTTACTCCAAGCATCTTCCGGCTTGTTTGCATCGTCCATTACGATTGCTCCGCCGAATAAATACCTAAAAAATTCTAAAATTTCATCTTGTACATCTGGTGTAATTGGAATGAACTCATCAATCCCATCAGAATTTTCCTCTTCGTCCTCATCATATTCTTCCGGAGAACTTCCGGCACCGAAACCGGTTACCTGTCCTCCTGATGAGGTTGCATAAACTCCGCCTCCTTCTGTGGTGTACCATTTCTCTTTTGCCTTGGAGTCTTTTTTAATTTGAACTTCCGGAAACAAATACTGATAAGCATCACTCATCACGATATCTTTCACTGCTTCGGAATTGTCGAGTGCCAATTTGGTAGAGTAGGAAACGTGGATAAATCTTGCTTTCGGGTTCAGAGCCAACGCGTAAGCGATGAACATTTTTACAGCAATCTCCGTTTTTCGGTAACGAGGAGGAACATTAATGATTTCTCTTAAGATTTCTCCTTGCAGAACTTTCTCCAGGTCCTCAACAATTTTTAGTTGATAATCATAAAGGTTTGGTTTATATCCATAATATTCTTTTTGAATGTAATAAATAAAGTTCTCAAACGAGGAAAGAACAATATCCCTGAGAATTTCCCTTGGTGTTTTTCTTTTCTGTTTTTGAACTGTTTCTACCATTTTTTAAAAACCCGTCCAACCGAAGTCAGTCGGGCAAAAACTAATAACCATAAAAACTCAAATTCCTAAGAGTTTGTAGCGCTTACGGGAATCGAACCCGTCTTGACAGATTGAAAACCTGTAGTCCTAACCGATAGACGAAAGCGACGTTTGCTCGTCTTTCCGAGCCGTCAACATCTTCTTTTCCGTTCCTTGAAAAGCAATCCTCTTGATGCTGATTGTGTGGAGAAGAACGGATTCGAACCGCTTCGCTACTTGGTTCAGAAATGACTTACGCAATCTGCATTCTTACTTTCAATCGCTCTACCAACTGAGCTACTTCCCCTTAAAAAATCCGAACCGAAAAGATTCGGATTTCTTTTTTTTGTATTATTAATTACTTATTCCAACTAATTCCGTCTCGGGGCTTTCTAAATGTTTGTGTTTGCCTTTTTTCGGAAGTAGTGTTTTTTGCAGCATAATCGAATGACTGTTTTTCATTTTCAACTTCGGGGACAATAAGAATTCCGACAAATTCAAAATTATAATCCTTGTTGATTTGAAAGTTCATTTGACTTTCTGCCTTGACCATTTTTACAGATTGAAACTCATCTTTGAGTTTTTCTGTTTTTGAATTTTCCTTCAGGTCGGGAATGGTAGCCCGTAACCCCGTGACTGCGAACAATAGAAATACAGCCATAAAAAGGAAGCGAATGCGCTTCATATTTTTTTGTAAAAATAATAAAACTATTAATAAAATTAACAGTTTTATTTGAAAATTTAATCAACCTTGAATTTATATTTTTTCTGCAGGTATTCCTGGAAGTCTTTTTCTTGTTCTTCGGTAAGAAAAGGCGATGTTTTTACAACGACAGGGTTCTGTTGGTCACCCGAAATTTCGAGTTTACGAATCGGATATAATGCTTCGAGCTTTGAAATTTCTTTTGCATAAGCTAATTCTGTTTTCAGTCCTTCCGGAGTTCTTTTGAATTTGGGATCCATTTCGCGGATTTTGTTTTTGAGGTCAGCAATTCGTGCGGACCTCCGGGACTCTATAGATATCTCTTCGTCGGGCTCCCATCTTACAAACGCCTCTTTGATGTAACGCCTCGCCTGGGAGTTTGACAATTCCCAATTGTCCATTATCTGTTTTTTAATCAGATAATCAGCAACTCCGTCGATTATCCAACCTTGAATAGTGAATAATCGACGTTCTTTTTCTAACGCTGAAGCTTTGGTTTCTTTGGGCATTATTTAGTTGGAAACATTTTTTTTATCACAGCAATATCACGAAGACCTTTGCTGATTTCGGTGCGTAATTTTATCGCTTCAATTTCACGAAGCCGCCGAAGTTCAGCATCGGAATCCTGAATCGTGTTTTTCTCATACGTTTCCAAAGCCGAACGGTTCCGCTCAACTTCTTCCATCAGATATTCAATGATGTTCTCTCTCATCTCAATCAGCATTTTGTAGTTTGACATTTTCAAAATCTTTAAGCGTTAAACTTCCGTTCAAATGCGTAAAGTTAATACTTATATCTTTTCTATTGCAGTAATTCAGATAACGCAATATTGCGGACTGAACATATTTCGGTTCAATTTCGGTAAATCTTCCGTGACGTTTGGTATGTTCACAGGCAATCAGACAAGTTCCGGAACCAAGAAACCAGTCAATGACAATGTCATTTTCGTTGGTGGTGTCGAGAATAGAATCGGCAATCATCGCAACCGGTTTCGGTGTCGGATGATTTTTTAATTCAAAACGGTCCGGATTTGCGGTTGAGGTTGCTGATGGATATTTCCATACATTGGAGCGGATTCTGTTTTTTAATTCCAAATGCGAAAGATGTTTTGCTCCATCTCCGTTTTTGAAAATAAAAACCCATTCATTATTGTCTTTGTAGAATTCTCCGCCCTCATCAAGCAAATCATTTTGCCAAAGGTTTTTTGCACGTTCATCAGAGAAAATAAAGCAAAGTTCCTGCTGTGCTCTGTAGAATGAACCGTTTGCGATGAGGTCTTTTACCCAAACGCATACTTGTTTTGGTTGTGGATTTCCGTAAGTTCTTCGGGCGGCTTCTGTCATATGCCAACTGTGGCGGAAATCCATAAAGATGTAGTGAATTGCTCCGGAAACAGAATTGTCGATGGAGCGCGTCATAATCAACGCTAAAAATTGGCAAAACTCTTCGTCTGTCATTTCTCCGGCACCCATTGCAAAGTCGGTGTGTCGTTTTTCGTCTTTGTTTGTGAAGAAATTTGCCGGAAGATTATAGGGAGGGTCGCAATTTACTATTCTGGCTTTTTCGCCCTGCATCAAAGAAGATACATCATCTTCGGAAGTGAAAGAACCGCAGATAATCCGATGGTTATTGATTTGGAAAACATCTCCTGCAGAAACGATGAGGTTTTTTGCTTCTGCATCAACTTCTGGCTCTTCTCCATTCTGAACATCAAATAAATCAAATTTTTGCTCAAAACGCTCCATAGAAAATTCCGGAATATTGATGGTATCTTTCAGACTTGGAATATCAAGATTAAATTTTGAAACAAAATCAAACATTCCCTGTTGAGTAATCTTTGCATATGCAGATGAGTACACCAGTACCAGTTCTGCGGCTTCCTCAATATTTTCGCAGTCGATGAAAGTTGCAGGTAACTCTTCAGGAACTGAAACCCCGATTTGTTCTAGGTGCTGCAAATCCAAAAACCGGTGTTTACCATCAAGGCAATAAACTTTGCCGTCGTTTTCCCAAACTTTGAACGGATCAGCAAACTGATATTTCAGAATAGATTCCAGTAGTTTTTTATCGCCGTCATTTATCCACTCTTTGAAATTCTCATCTTGGATAAATTCCAATTCTTTCCAATTAATAGACTGTAGTTTGATTATCCGGCTTTTGATTTCGGTAATATCCATAATATTATAGAGCATATTTGCTCACAAAACTACAAAAACTATTCATAATATTAACTGTTTTTGATTTCGATTATTTATTTAACACTTCAAAAACCAGATCGATTCTTGGGACTGTTCCATATATTTTTCTGCTTTGAATCTGGCAAATCTGAGAATCGTTGATGTAAACAATTCCTTCCAAAGCATCAAAAACTGCTTTGTTGAGATTGTCCGTCAAATCGGGTTTTGTGTCTTTGAAAATAATACTTCCGGAAGCCAAAGCATTCAGTTTTGATTTAGAAAAACTTTTCAAAGGCGGAAAAATGTATGTAGCTGAAACTTTCAGCGGACCGGAAAAGGGTTGAAAATCTTCCGCAAGTTGAGATTTTGCATCGAAAGCGAAATTTCTTTCGTTTTCCACGACTTCTTTTTTCTGGTAGGACTTTACGAATGTTTTGTTTCCGAATTTCTGCACCCGGAAACGGGCGGATTGTTTTGGCTGAGGAATTCCCAGTACTGTGATTTCTAATTTCATAATTATTTTCTCAAAGATTTTCCGTTTAATGTTATGATATTGAACATTTCAAAAATCCTGTCGTAAACCCGCTCTCCGTACTTTTCGGAAATTGCGTCCAAAGTTTCTTCTACGGAATTTCCCGTGTAGTTCATCGAACACATTGTAATTGCATTATTACTGTATCTTTTTTCGAGAATATCTTTAAAGATTTCTACTTTTCCGTAGTTGGAAGCTGTGCGTTCTGTCATCAAATCATCGTAATATTTCAGACCGAAATTGTGGTGTTTCCAAAAAAATTCTTTTTCGGAGTTTTCGGAAATATTTTCGTAATCATCTACAACTCCGTTTGTCGTGTAGAATGAAAAACCAAGTTTGTACCTGCCGAGAAATTGTTCAGTTCCATCAATGTCTTTCACTCCGATAGGTTGGTTCATCGCAAACTTAAACATTTCGTGAAAAGTTTTGATGATTGAGGTTTTTCCACACCCATAACCACCGATGATTAATAATCCTTTTTGCAAATCAGAAACGCTGTGTTTTTCACATAGCAAAGGACTTTTGGTAAAACTTTTTTTCTTCAGAAAATACGCAATCAATGTTCTTGCAAGTTTTTTTCCTTCATCATTGTTTACTCTTTCGTCAAAATCTTTTCCGTTGAAAAATCGGAAAGCAGCTTTGAAAACTTCGTACAGGTTTTCTGCATCAATCGGTCTTAGTTCCGGAAGTATTACTTCTTGTTTTTTCGGAATTTTATCCAAATGGTTTTGAAGATTATTTTGGTATTTTTCGTATTCTTCCAAATATTTTTTTGCAATCGGATGCTCCACGTTGTTTGCTTTCAACAACATTTCGATTGTTGCTGATTTTCTTGGCGTAATCAAACTGTCAAGGTCTGTTTCTGTTTTGTCTGTTGTTTCCATTTTCTGTTGATTTTTGAGGTTTTGGTTTTGCATTTGAATTCAGCCAGAACTCAAAATTTTTGATGAGGTCAGATTCGTTCTGCCATTTCATATTTTCAAGCGTTCGTTCTTTGAACTCTGAAAATTCGACAATGCACTCTTTGATTCTTTCCACAGAAACTTTGTTTTTCATTGCCCACTGTTCAATAGCAATTTTTCTTGATAAAAGAATTTTTTGAGTTGTTGTTGCTGGAAATTTTTCCGTTTCATTTACTATACTTTTCTTTTCTTTTATTTCCTTTTCTTTTCTTTGTGTACTTTTTCCGGAGTTTATAGCAGATAATTCAGAATTTATATTTGTTTCTTCCGAATTAATTGGTGTTTCTTCCGAATTAATTAAATTAAATTGTTTGATTTCAGATTTTCTCTTTGCCTGTTTGCAAATAAACTCATATCTATTTTGGATCCCAACCGATGTCAAAATTCCAAACTCTTTATAAGTATCGTTATGAAGCAAATCTATCCTTAGGCAGCTTTTTATAACTTCAGTAATATACGCCTCTTCATACCCGGTAACTTCCGAGATTATGAATGGCAACTCGTCATCCCACTGTATGTAATACCCATTTTTGTAGATATTACAGAGCAGGCAAGTGTATACTGAAAGAGATTTACCACCTTGATATTTAATCAATTTTCTTATTTTGAGGTCATTAAAAAAAGTAACATCAAAAGGAAAATAATCAAGACCTTGTTTAATTTTTCGAGCCATACTTATTTTTTGTTTTTGTAATAACACCTTTAAGAGAGATGTTTGACTTTCTGAGACTTTCGGCTTCGTTTCTCCAATAATTACGACTTTCCAACATGTTATTATAATCATTCTGAAGCTGAACATGGTTTTTTGCCATCGCTTCTGCAGCATCGGCAATTCTTAAAATTGCACCGATTTGAATTTGCTCAATAGACAATTTATCGTCACTAGTTCCCCAATTTTTTCGAGACTCTTCTTTATAATTTTTCATATCAATCAATTTCACCTTTTCTTAATAATTCTTGGTATTCAGCTCTCATCACAGGAAACATTTCAGCTGCACATTCAGGGCAATAATCTTCTCCGGCATCATCTTGCTGCATAATCTCATAATCAAACTTTCCGGAGCATCCAATACATTCTACAATATCAATATCCGGCTCCCAAAAAGAAAGTTTTCCTTTCACGTTTAGGATTGGTTTTTCATATAGGACCGGATTAGCAAGAACCCAGTTGTAGATTATTTTTCTTTTAGATTTTTCACTTTTAAAATGTCCGCAAGGGCTACAATCATTTGTAGGGAAAATACCACAACATTGAAATTCTGATTTCTCTGCCCAAATGCTTGAATGATTGATTACACAATCCACGATATCCACTTCGCCGATGATTGCAGATTTTAACTTTGATAATTCAATAACCTGTTCTCTTTTGTTCCAGTAGGATTTAGCTTGTTCCCAATTGAATAGTTCAACATTATTAGAATATCCTTTTGCTGAAGCGTGAATGTAAATCCGTCCTCGAAAATTTGTTTTCCAGGTTCTGTTCTCAATATCTTTTATTCCTAATAATGGATTATCATATCTCGGAGTGCAAATCAAAGATGCAAATGGTTGTTTTATCGATAGTGCTTTCATAATAGTTCGCTGTTTTCGTGAATGTTTCCGATGATTTCTATATCTGAAAGAAGATAGATTTCGTGATATGGATTTCCTTTAACTTTTTTATCACATATTATATAATTCCAACACAGATTTCGTACGTCAAAATCCACAAGAAATGTTCTTTTTCCGCGCCACGCAAAAGTGTCATCGTCAGATATTTTAGAAAGAGGTCGCAAATCAATGATTGATGGTTCATTACTCCTAATTGCGATGATAATATCCCCCTCGTAAATCTCTTTTCCGTTCTTGTCTTTTAATCCTGTGAATTGTTGAATTACGCCATTATCTTTTGACCCTGTAATGTATTCTCCTTCTGAATTATGAAGGAAGAAAACACCGTTGCTTCCAAATTGTAGGTAATGATTGGTTTTTTCTAAATCGCATTCCGGATAATGAAATTTGTTCCCATCCCAAACTCTAAACTTTATTGTTCTCATATCAAATTAAATTCAATTGCAGATTTTAATAAATTATGCTTCTCGGATTTTGAAGCCTCTCTAATAAGTTCAATTCCGCTGGTAACAACGTAACTTTCCCTTTTCAGACTTTCATAACCACTCCAGTAATGATGATAGAATGAAAGTGTAATTTTCAAACTATCAACTTGCTTTACCATTCCCACGACTTGAGTATTTTCTCCG
>CAZHFE010000024.1:0-31578 GCA_964532055.1 uncultured Kaistella sp.
TTTCGATTATACTATTTGTAAGTATTCCAATTTCGGGATTACGCATCGGGTCTGTATTTCTTTCTCTGTGCCATTTCCGTACATTTTCCAATTGTGTCTTTAAAAATTCACAATACTCAATCAAATCCTTTTTTAGATATTCTAACTTGTGAGGGTTTAAGTTTGTCTTTTCGTAAACTTCATTAAATAAATCAATTCTATCCATTGCTTAAATCACTTTCAAATTAAACTCTAAACCGTTTTCATTTGCACTTCGTTTGTAGAAATTTCTTAATATCTCGGCGTTTTCGGCGGTGGTTTTCTTTATGTAGGTTAAAAATTGGGTTTCTGTGGTGTGTCCTGTAATTGCCATAATTACAGGTGTTGGAATTTCCCCGTATAGATTAGTTGCGAACGAACGACGGCAAATGTGTGAGGTCATCAATTCGTATTTTGGGAACGTTCCCGATACTTTCCTAAATACCTTTGCTGTCCCTTTAAGGTTCGCTTCATCTTCATTGATACAAATCATTTTTGCTCCCTTTACTGGCTCATTAAATCCAATGAGTTCGCCCAATTCCTTTAGGTACTCATTAAAATTTTGTTCACTTATTGACTTTGGTAGTTTTCCGCCCCTTTTACTTAATGTGTATTCGATTTGCTCATTAATGGGTATTTCTGCGGTTTTGCCTGTTTTTTGGGCTTCAATTCTGATTGTATCGGTTTGGATGTGAGATAAGTCTAAACGCATAAAATCAGAAATTCTTAAACCCGTATTAAGTCCAATTATCAGCAAATCCCTTACATTGTCCAAGCGTGAATTATTTGATAAGTCAAATTTGTAGATAGTTTCAATTTCGGCTGGGGTTAAATAAATATCCGTGGCGGTTTCCTTTGGTTTCACAAATTCGCCATTTTTATAATCTTTAGGGATTGGCAAATCTTCGATTTCAATTTTTGCACAAAAGAATTTTAAATATTTTATTTGGTTTCCTATTGTGTTTTCTGAATACTTTTTTTCAGTTCTAAAATAGTCGATGAGGTCGAAATAAAAAGCCGTATTAATATCTGAATGCTTCAATTTTAGTTTTTTAAACGCTTCATATTCTTTGAAATTATTCAAAATTGATTTATATGCTAAAATAGTGCGCTCGCTTATTGGCTTGCCTTTATTTAAGCGTTTCGGTGCGGTCTTAATAAATTCGTCAATCCAAGCAATGAAATAAGTTTTTTCGGGCTTTGTGTCGTCTACACGGTTAAAGAAACTATTAACTTTTGTTTTAAGCCAATCATTACCGATTATTTCCCCTGTGTTGTATTCCTTATTAAAATTTTCAATAACATAGGCGTTCAATTCTAACAATTTGGCATTTATAAAATCCTTATCGGTTGCAGTAACTTTGTTTCTTACTTTCTCATCTTTTGCATTCCAATCTTTAAATAGAACCCTCATACCAGTTGAGGTCTTGAAGTCATATTTTCGCCCGTTCCAAAATCGAATGTAAATTTGAGAATATGGATTTTTTTGTTTTAGTACAAAATACCTAACCTTCATAGCTGTATTAATTTTATGCTAAACTAATATTTTGCCGATTATTTGCCAACAAAAACCTTATTTATTTTTATTTTGCTTTATTTTACTTTATTTTTAGAATCCCTAAAATTAGGCTTTAACAACGATTAATAGTAAAGATAATAGTGTTTTGTGTTGGTCGGGTGTTTTTCCCTGTAGGTCTACTTTAGAAGAAGGATTGTTATTTATAACAATCCTTTTTTCTTTTATCTGGTCGAAACTATTGATATTACTGCATACTGGAGATATCACACTATTGATTTCTTTGGTTCGATAATTTCCGTTCACATAAACCAATTTTTCCTTCATCTGCTTCGTGCGCTATCGGCGTGACCGTGCATTATGACTGCTAAATCTACAAGTCTCCGTGGATCAATATAAAATTTTCCTGAAATGCAATAAGTACCTTTTGATGCAAATTTTAGCAGTTTCAATTTATTTAATTTTTTTCGGTTTGTTTTGTAGATGTTTTACAAATAAGATTCCGGCTCCTATTAATAAAGAAGTCCCGATTATTTTTTTAGTTATTTTTGATGGAACAGGAAGAGCGCGGTTTCTCCATAAACAGAATGAGGATTATTGGAAGGTTCTAAAACGTTGCCTTCATCATCTTTTCCGTTTCCAAATTTCATCATCATACGCATAATGTTTGTAGATAAATTGGTAATGCTGTGCGGAAAAATATCGTGTCCCAATTTCAAGATATACGAAATAGCATCTGGGAATTTATCTTCTTTAGGATTTTTTACGAGATTAAAAATAATTTTTGCCGTATCTCGAGGATCGGCTGCAAATGGCGGAATTTTAAAATCCAAATCCGAGTATTTTGCAGAATGCATATTTCCCGTAGAACGCTGAACTTGAGGATAGACATTGCAAATATATATTTCTGGATATACACTGTATTCGCTTTGTAATCCGCTCATCATACCTTTAATTCCAGTTTTTGTTGCAGAATATACCGAACTAAACGGTACAGGCATATAACCGCCTATTGAAACATTATTAATTAAAATTCCTTGATTTTGTTCCTTAAAAACGGGTAATACGTAATAGGCACCATTCATGTAGCCCATCAAATTGGTTTTTATTACTTGTTCGTTAATCTCCATCGGAATTTCTTCAAACTTTCCGCTTGCCATTACGCCAGCATTATTCACCCAAACATCAATTCGTCCAAATTCACGAAGCGTGAATTCCACTAAATCTTTCACTTCTTTGGCTTCGGACATATCTGTAGATTTGTAAATAGTTTTACCACCTAAAGCATTGCATTCTGCAGTGGCTTTTTCTAAACCTTCCACGCCTCTTGCTGCCAAAACTAAATTATAGCCATTTTTTGCAAATAATTGTGCGGTTGCTAAACCTACACCGCTGGAAGCACCTGTAATTACTGCTGTTTTGGTAATTAATCGGACATCTGTAGTTTCCATACTAATATTTTTTATATTGTTGTGATTGATGTTTTTTTAATTAACTTCAATGAAATTGTAAGAAAAAATTAAAAAAGGATGCATGCATTAGTCATCCTTTTTTATCATTCATTGCAGGAGATTTAATCTTTATTTCCGCCGAAGAATTTGGAAATAATCCAAATTGCAAGTGCGATACCACCAAAAATTAAAATAAATGCCCACCACATTCCAGCTTTGAAAATTGTATTCACTGCTTCGCAGCTGGTTAATAATGAAAAGGAAACGATAGCTAAAAAGCCAAGAGATAATTTTTTCATAGTATTAAATATTATTGTTAAATTGAACAAACAATTATTTTGCCATTCATAATTATAAGTATTAAATTAGTAAAAAATAATCTTCGTTTTTTCCTTTTTTCCTTTCAAAATTTTCCTTTATTAAGTGATTTTAATTTCTTTTGGCGAGTTAATTGTAATAGAATTTCAAAATAGATACAATGAAAAATAAAAATTTAAAATACTCCCTATTTTCTTTGGCGGGAATTGGTGCGGTTGCTTTTTTGATAGCTTGCTCTACCAAAAAAACGATGAGTAAAAAAGTTCAGGTAATTCAAAATTTCGATTCAGAAAAGTATTTGGGAACTTGGTATGAAGTAGCAAGATTTGATTTTAAACACGAAAAAAATCTTAAAAATGTTACAGCAAATTATTCAAAAAGGGAAGATGGAAAAATAAAAGTGATGAATAAAGGCTTCAATTATATAAATAATGAGTGGGAAGAAGCCACGGGTAAAGCGAAATTTGCAGCTTCTGAACAAGAAGCCGCTTTGAAAGTTTCATTTTTTGGTCCATTTTACGCCGAATATAATGTGGTGATGATGGAACCAGATTACAAAACTGCACTTGTTTTCGGGGAAAATACAGATTATATTTGGATGTTATCTCGAGAAAAAACTATTCCAGAATCTATAAAACAAAAGTATCTTGATTTCGCTGAGAAAAATGGTTATGATATCAAAAGATTTGTTTGGACGGAACAAGATTAAGATGTTTTTGTAATTTATACAGTTTTTAAAAATGGACTTAAAATCAAACGCAGGTTTAGAAAAAAGAATTACTTGTACTTTGCGGCATTTAAGAGAGATGTAAGCAATATAAAAAAAAGAATTTGAACCAAGAAAAAATGAATGAAGCTTATTTTTTCACTGCAGTTACTACTTGCGATTCCTGTTTGGTGATGTTATTGAAAATCTGGGTAAAAGCAGGATAGTATTCTTTCGGGAAGACAGAGTCGCCTATCAAAATACTTGTTTCTATGGTAAGTTTGTTATTTCCCACTTGTTCTATAAAATAGGTGTATTGAAGAGCATTGTCTTCTGTACGGAATTTTTTAGATTTAGGGATATTTTCAAAAACATAATTATCAGGAAGTGTGATGGTTACTTTTTTTACTCTTTCATTTGCCGAGTAAAATTCAAGCGGTGCTTTTCTAGGGTCTTTTTGATTAAAATCATGATTCTGAGAATATAAAAACAGGAGCGGATTAAAAACGAGTTTATTTCCGATAGCATCTGCAAAAGTATCTGCGCTGAAATCGAAAGAGGTTTCAAAGGCATTGTTTCCCTCAATGTTGTGCTTCAATTCGGTAAAAGGAAATGTATATCGGTCTTTGTAAGATTTGCTGTACGCGGTTTTGTCTTCCTGATAAGCTTCGTTTACTACCATTGCATAAAGGTTGGTGTCTTTATCTGAAAAATGCCCCTCAAAAGTTCCGTCGGGATTCATTTTGGCATCTACTGTAAGCAAAGTTTTACTCAAATCGGGATAAACTATGTTGATTTGTTTGGCTTCTTTTTTAGTCATCATAAATCCATAATAATTCAAAGCTCTGGGAGGAAGCATATTGATTTCACTTTGCCGCGAAGTAGCGTCTAAAAGATAAAGATTAGAATTTAGCTCGAAAGAAGCCACCACATAATTAAGTTGCGAAATTGAAGGAGTGTACGAAAGCAGAGCTCCTCTCTTTACGGTAGAAAGCACCACAGGATTTGCGTCAACACCGACACTTCTCAAAAGCATTGTCAGCAAAAGATTGATTTCGGCGGTATTTCCTATTTTGGTACTCAGCAGGTTTTTTATTCCTTTATCGGTGAAAACATTATTTTCTTTATTCCAGGTATAATTGTTCTGCACAAATTTCAGGATTGCTTTTGTCTGTTCGTTTTTAGATACTTCGTTTTTTATTTCATCGGGAAGAATGTCTTTTACCCAACTTTGTCTTTGTAGTTGCTCTCCAAAATCAGCGTTATGATATAGTCGTTCTCTTATATCTTCCCAAGATAAAGAATATAATTTAAACTGTCCATTTATGTAGGTTGAATTCAGTTCCGCCCGAATGCTCGTTTTATAATCATCGTTATTCATGACGTATTTTTCTTCTTTGTATGCAGGTAAATTATCATAACCGAAACGGAAAACTTGATAATGACCCCCATACAGCATCTTCTCTTCAACATCTCGGTATGTCGGTGCAGCTTCACCTTTGTAATTAATATTGTATCCTAATGGTTTCGGCGTGTCAAAAACAAATTCTACATATCTTGTCGGGATTTCTTGTTCGATTATAATTTTTGGTGTAGAACCCAGAAAAGGAGTAAGAACGGTATAGGAATATTCTACAACCGAGCCGTTTTTTACATTGGGAAAAGCAAATTTTGTAATTGTATAATCTTTGTCTTCTTTAGATTTGTATTTTTCGTCTCTTTCTACTTTTACAGCGACATTTTTTCCGTTTTCGTAATTATATGTATATGCTTTCAAATCGCTCAGCGTTTCACGGGCTGTTTTTCCACTGTCAAAAACGGGGATTTCATGGCTGAGAAATTTTCCCGCATTGTCTTTATTATAAATTTTTACACGAGAAATAATGTCTCGATACATGTAGCCGTTATAATCTATCCGGTAATGAATAGACCTGTACAAAATTTCTGCGGGAGCATCTTCTTGCTTTTCGCATTTTGTGCTTTTCAAATCATCGTCTGAAAGTTTGGGAACATTCAGAAATTTGTGCTGTGAATAAACGAATCCAAATATAAATAAGGAAACGAACAGTAATTTTCTTTTCATCATAATTTTGATATTAAAACTTTAGTGTTGTCATTACCCGCTACTTTTTTTCTGAACCCGAGATAATCCTTAAATTTTTCTTTAGGATAAATTCCTTTTTTAATGGTAAGTACGCGGTGAACCAGCAATTTCTTATCCTCTGTTTTGAAGTTGATGGAATAAGTGCCGAATTCTGTGATAATTTCGGAAGGAGCAGGAATCTCTGAAAATTTATAACCTTCCGGAATCGTGAATTCTATTTCATAATCGTCCTGAAAAGGAAAAGCTGTTTCAAACGGAAGTTTCCGCTCATCATTTCCCGAAAGCATCATGGTTTGATAATACGGCATCACCGGAAAAAACATATCATTGCCAAGTTTTTTTGAAAATCCGTTGGCTTTTAGAGTTATATCATACAGAATTTTCGCATTGTTTTTGTCGTTTTGCAGATTTTGTATGGCAATTCCATCTATTTTCAGATGACGATGCCGGTTTTTCAGCGTTTCCTGAATTTCATCATTCTGCATACTGAAAAGCCGCAGATTCTTGTCATATTGTCCTCCGGTAAATTCAAAATTTGCATCAGAAACAAAATTTCCGTCTTCGGTCAGTTTTATCTTGGCTTTCATTTTTTCTTGGCTTTCTTCCGGTTGATAAACAGGAGTGTCAATGATTTCTATTCCGCTTTCGTTTACTGCCAAAACATTTCTATTGTGCGATGAATAAGAAAGATGATTGAAGGCCATTTTCTGCGAAGTATTTTCGAGCCATATTTTACCATTCTCTGTAGGAATCATCAATATAACGTGGTTTCCGGAAAACTTCGGAAAATCTTTGTCAAAACGAATTACCGAAGGATCATCATATATTACGGCATAATAAGATTTAATTCCTGCCGCAGTGAGCAAAGTTCTCATATAATTAGTCAGTGCTTTGCAATCTCCATATCCTTTTTTACTTACTTCGGAAGCAGGCATTGGTTGCCATCCTCCGATTCCCATTGCAATAAGAATATACCGCGTTTTGTTCTGCATATATTGGTAAAGTGTTCTTATTTTTTCCGAAGTTGTTCCCGATAAATTGAGTGCTGCAACCTCTGCGGAAATTTCAGGTGTGATGGTAGAAACAGGATTGATTAACTGGTTGTAATACCATTTTCCGAAATTGTTCCAATCACTAAAATCGCCTTGCTTTCCGGCAAGTGTAAATTTTTCGGGAGAAAACTCTACTTCCGGCATCAGATAATCTATACTTGGCGAAAGATCTTCGTGGGCAATTGCGGCAATATTTTCATAAGAATATTTCCATGTATTTCCCTCTTCGTTGCGGGTTGCTTTCGCTAAAGGAGTATCGTTTGTCCGGGTTCGTATTTTTATCCCGGAGTTATTGGTAACGATGAAATCACTTTTCTGTAAAGAGATATTGTAAGAATAAAACGGTCTGAAACTGCTTAGATAAATCGTGTTGGAAGTATTGGTTTCGTAAGAAACTTTTATCGTATAAGGATATTTTGTAGCAATCGGTTGAAATAGCAAAACTCTGTCATCTACATAAAGTGCAGCATCTCTGTTGTTGGTGTAATCTGAAAAATCTTTTTTACCGTATGTTTTTTCAGGTTTTCCTGCTGCATCATAAAGTTCTACTTTTATGCTGTTTACTTTGGTTGTAGGATTGTAGGGAATCGCTACCACAGAAAATTCTTCTCCGGCTTTATTGAGGATTGTAATTGCATAAGTTTTTTTGATAGTCATATCATTTACCGACTTCAATACACAATCTTCTGTCTTTTCACGGATAACCGCATTTGCGTTCTGCAATAGGTTTTCCGGTATTGTGAAACTACTATAATCCTGTCCGAAATAAAAAACGGAAAATATTGTAAAATAAAATTTGAGGAGTGTTTTCATGTGTTAGTTTAGTTTTCATAAAAAAATAGCTTGGTAAAAATAGCTTGGTAAAAATAGCATTTTTTCCCATTATTTTAAATGACCAATGATAAAAATTTAAAGCTAAACTTTATCAATAATCATCTGTACATCAATCTCTTCCAAACACGCCCAATCGCTACGGTAACATTCTTTGTCGCCGAAAACCGAACACGGTCTGCAAGTAAGGTCTTTGATTTGTACAACGTTATTTTCGCTTTGTCCGTAACCGAGAAATCCCGCAAAATAATGCGTTGAACCCCAAATTGAAATACAGCGCGTCCCGGCTAAACTTGCCAAATGCATATTTGCAGAATCCATAGAAATCATGAGCCGCAACGAGCCGATTTTTTCAAGTTCTTCTTTCAGAGTGAGTTTTCCTGCGAGGTTTTCTGAGTTGGGAATTTTGCTTTCCCATTGATTTAGCATTTCTACCTCATTTTTTCCGCCGCCGAAAAAATAAATTTTATGATTTTGAGAAAGAATTTTTGCCGCTTCAAAAGTTTTTTCCGGAGGAAGCATTTTTCCTTTGTGCTGTGCAAAAGGCGCGATTCCGATTCCGGATTTGTCGGGATTTCCGAGTGGTAATTGATGAGAAAGTGTAACCTGAAATCCCATTTCACGGAAAACGTCGGCATATCTTTCGGTATTGTGTTTCAGTGGTTGTTTATCGAGATTCCAAACATCGGTCAGCTTTTCTTTTTCTTTTTTTCCTTTGTCGATTTTAAAAACTTTATAGCCCTTTCTTTTGAAAATTTTGTTGAGAATTTTTGTTCTGATGACATCATGCAAATCTGCAATGAATTCAAATTGAAATTCTGCGGATAGTTCTTTGGCAAGTTTATTCATGCCGCGAATTCCTTTATAATCATCAAAATCAATCCCTTTGAAAACAAGATTCGGGATTCCGCAGAAAAGATCTTTGAAATTTCCCCGGGAAACCATCACAATTTCTGTGTGCGGATTTTGCTGCAAAAACTCGGTAAGAACCGGGACAGTCATTGCTACGTCGCCAAATGCAGAAAAACGATATGCTAAAATTCTGCTCACTTTTTGAGTTGAAATGCGACTGCGTAAAATTTAATTTGCTTGGTCATCGCCATTAAACCATTTGCTCTGGATGGCGATAGAAATTCCTGCAAACCGATTTCTTCAATAAATATAAAATCAGAATCCAGAATTTCCTGCGTGGAATGTCCGCTGTAAATTGAAACCAAAAGCGAAACAATGCCTTTCGGTAAAATACCATCTGAATCGGCATTGAAATAGAGTTTTCCGTCTTTGAAATCGGCATCAATCCAGACCTTACTTTGACAACCTTTGATGAGGTTTTCGTCGGTTTTTTTGTCTTCGGGAAATGGTTTCAATTGTTTTCCCAAGTCGATAAGGTATTCATATTTTTGCTCCCAATCGTCAAGAAAAGCAAATTCGTCAACAAGTTCCTGCTGTTTTTCTTTAATGGTCATTTTTTGGAAAACTTTTATGCAAAGATAACCAATTTCACAAGAAATTATAATTGTGAAGCACGATGAAATAAATTTAGAATTTTGGCTTCTTCATTTTCCCAACACAAAACTTCGGCAGCTTTGTTAAGTTCGGTTAAATAATGTTTTCTGCCTTTTTCCAATGCGGTATTTATTGCTTTTGCCATTGTTTTTGGTTCGTGGTCTGTAATGATTTCGCCTACATCAAATTGGTTTTTCACGCGCAGCATTTCGGGGAAATTAATCATCACAATTGGCACTCTTGCCTGAATGTAATCAGAAACTTTGTTGGGTAAAGAGTACAGATAACTTACTCCGCCGTTTTCTTCAAAACTGATTCCCAAATCTGCGGTTTTGGTGAGTTGGCGCAAATCTTCGGGTTTGAATTTACCGAGAAACTGTACTTTATCCTGAAGTTTTTCCTGCTCGACAAGATTTTTGTAATTTTTTTTCTCCGGACCGTCTCCTGCAATTTTTAAAACAGCATTGGGAATTTCGTGCATTGCTTTTATTGCCTTATCCAAACCTCTGAACGGATTTACCGCACCTTGATACAAAATGATTTTCGGGTTGTTTTTGGGAAAATCGGGAACTTCAGTAATTTTTCTCGGGATATTTCTTACCACAATCGGTTTTATGCCATATTTTTTTTCAAACCATTCTGCGTAGCTTTCGCTTTCGGTCATCATAAATTTCATTTTCGGGACGAGACTTTTCTCCAACGAACGCCAGATTTTCTGAGAAAATTTACCCTGAATTGCTGGCATTTCTGTGAAAATTTCATGACTGTCAAAAACCAAAGGAATATTCAGTTTTCGGCCGATGAGATAATTCGGGTACAATGCATCAATATCATTTGCCAAGAGAATGGTATTTTGGTCGGCTTTCTTTTTTAACTGATAATAGAGTTTAAAGTTGAACTCAAAATAAGCTGTTTTCAAAGAGGGAGACGAAAGATGAATTCTGGAAAAAGAATAAGGTCTTTCCATTTTTTCTGCTCCGCCCCAATTATTCCCGATGAGTTCGATTTGATAGCCATTGTCAAACAGCGTTTTACAAACCTTTTCGATACGTTGGTCTGTATAGAGATTGCTGAAAGCGGAAACTAAAATTTTTTTCTTATCAGTCATTTTTTTTCAGCAAATAATAAATCTGAATAAAACACAAAATAGCATTTGGAATAATAATGGGCCATAAATAATTGCTGAAAACTCCGTAAATTACAAAAAGAAAACACCCCAAAAGATTGACGATTCTGATTTTTTTGATGTCTTTTAAAATAAAACTCAACACCACAAAAAAAGAGGCGCTGTAACCAATAAAGTTCGTAATTTCAGGATTCATACATTAAATTTTTTCGGAAAACAAACGTAGTGAATTTCACCGGAAATAGAAAATTTTTTCTGCCATAAAGTCATTTTTTTGTTTTGGTAAACAATTTGTAACTTTGGTGAGCATAAAGATGTTTTTATCTTTATCAATTAGATTGAGATTAGATTATGGATCATAAATTTTCAAACGGTTTGGATCAAGTGTTCAAACAAAGTAAAAACGAAGCAAGACGTTTGCAGAGCGAGTTTCTGAATACCGAACATTTTCTTTTGGGAATCATCAAAACGGAAAATTCTGCGCACGAAATCCTGCAAAATCTGGGAGCAGATTTAACCCAGATTAGAAGAAAAATAGAAACCATGGCTGTTGCGAGTTTGAACCCTTTCTCCATGGAAAGCGACAAAATTTCATTTACCAAAATGGCAGATCAGGCGGTGAAACGTGCAGAGTTGGAATGCAGACAATACCAAAGCTCAGAAATCAATACAGTACATCTTCTTTTGGGAATTCTCTATAAATCAGAAGATCCTACAACCAATATTCTGAGTTCGTATGATATTGATTATGAAAGGGTTTCTGCGGATTATCAAACAATGCTGAAAAATACGGGACAAAACCCGAAAATGAGTGCGTATGATGAAGATGATGAGCGCGAAGAATATTCACAAATGAGAAGACCCACCGGAAATATAACCACAGCCAAAAGCAAAACCCCAACTTTGGATAATTTCGGTCGCGACCTTACTTCTCTCGCAAAAGATGGAAAATTAGACCCTGTAATTGGTCGCGAAAGAGAAATAGAAAGAGTTTCTCAGATTTTGTCGAGAAGAAAGAAAAACAATCCGTTGCTGATTGGTGAACCAGGAGTTGGCAAATCGGCAATTGCAGAAGGTTTGGCTTTAAGAATTCATCAGAAAAAAGTTTCACGTGTACTCTTCGGAAAAAGAGTCATTACGCTTGATTTGGCGAGTTTAGTTGCCGGAACAAAATACCGTGGACAATTCGAGGAAAGAATGAAAGCAATAATGACAGAACTCGAAAAAAATCGCGATGTAATTTTGTTCATTGATGAGTTGCACACAATTGTAGGAGCAGGAGGTTCCACCGGAAGTTTAGATGCTTCAAACATGTTTAAACCCGCTTTAGCAAGAGGTGAAATACAATGCATCGGTGCGACAACTCTTGATGAATACAGACAATATATCGAAAAAGACGGCGCATTAGAAAGACGCTTCCAGAAAGTAATGGTAGAGCCGACTTCGGTTGAAGAAACGCTTCAAATACTTAATCAGATTAAAGACAAATACGAAGAACATCACAATGTCATCTATACCGATGAAGCCATTGCAGCCTGTGTAAATCTCACTTCGAGATATATTACTGACCGTTTTCTTCCGGATAAAGCAATTGACGCGATGGATGAAGCCGGTTCTAGAGTTTACATTAAAAACATGAAAGTTCCTACGGAAATCATCGACCACGAAAAGAAAATAGAAGAAATAAAAGAACTCAAGCAAAATGCAGTAAAAAGGCAGGATTACCTGGAAGCAAGAAAACTGAAAGACGAGGAAGAAAGATTGCAAATCGAGCTGAATATTGCACAGGAAACTTGGGACAAAAACGTGAAAGAAAAAAAGGAAACCGTAACCGAAGAAAATGTAGCCGAAGTGGTTTCTATGATGAGCGGAATACCGGTAACCAAAGTCGGGAAAAATGAACTCGACAAGCTTTCTCAAATGGACGCCATGCTGAACGGAAAAGTAGTAGGACAGCAAGATGCCGTGAAAAAAGTGGTAAAAGCGATACAAAGAAATAGAGCAGGATTGAAAGACCCAAATCGACCAATAGGAACGTTTATCTTTCTGGGAACAACCGGAGTCGGAAAAACCGAATTGGCAAAAGTAATGGCGAGAGAACTTTTCGATTCAGACGATGCACTCATCAGAATTGACATGAGCGAATACATGGAAAAATTCGCCGTATCAAGATTAGTCGGCGCTCCTCCCGGTTATGTCGGCTATGAAGAAGGCGGTCAATTGACAGAAGCTGTCCGAAGAAAACCTTATGCAGTGGTACTTCTCGATGAGATTGAAAAAGCGCATCCCGATGTTTTCAATATTTTATTGCAGATTTTAGATGAAGGTTTCGTAACCGATTCATTAGGAAGAAAAATAGATTTCAGAAATACAATCATCATTCTTACTTCCAATATTGGAACACGTGATTTGAAAGATTTTGGCGATGGTGTAGGTTTTGGAACTTCAGCGAAGAAAACAACATCTGATGCACGAGCAAGAAGCACCATAGAAAATGCGTTGAAAAAAGCATTTGCGCCAGAATTCCTTAATAGAATTGACGATATTGTTATCTTCAATAATTTGGAAAAAGAAGATATCTCGAGAATCATTGACTTGGAATTGGGCAAACTCTACAAACGATTAGAAAAACTCAATTACAAAATTGATCTCACTGAAGATGCTAAAGAATTTATTGCTGAAAAAGGTTGGGATAAAGATTTCGGAGCAAGACCGCTGAAACGCGCTATTCAAAAATATATTGAAGATTTGCTCGCAGAAATGCTTGTCAACAAACAGCTTTCAGAGGGCGAAACTATTATACTGAAGCTCAATGAGCAAAAAGACGGCTTGATAAATGAAACGGCAAAAACAATAAAAACAACGGCGGAGTAATCTGTTGGTTCAATACTCAGGATGCGGGTTTCAAGTTTGATGTAGAATCAACGAAGCCGCATCTTGTTATTTTTAGCTGTTTGTTTTAATGATAAATTTTTTTATACATTTGTATCACTAAAAAAATAGTTATGAAAAAATTATCAATCATTTTTGTTTTTGTCGGATTAATGATTTCCGCACAGAATAGCCGTGTTATTTATCAATACACTTTGCGTCCCGATTCTACCAAAATAGACAGTTTGAAAACCGAATGGATGTATCTCGACATTCACAAAGGCGGCTCGAAATATTATAGCAAAACTGCTTTTGAAGCCGATTCTATTATTAATGAAAGCATTAAAAAACAAATGGCATCCGGAATGAAAAGCCTTTCAGTATCCCGAAACAGGCGAGAAAGTGAAGTTAATTATGAGGTGGAAAAAAATTATCCACAATATTCGGTATTTCTAACCACCATGATTGGCAACGATACTTATAAAGTTTCTGAAGACCGAAAAATCGAATGGAAAATTTCACCCGAAAAAAAACAAATCGGTGAGTTTAATGCGCAAAAAGCGACTGCAGATTTCGCCGGAAGAAGTTGGGTGGCTTGGTTTACCACAGATGTCCCGATTCAGGACGGACCGTATAAATTCTGCGGACTTCCCGGATTAATTTTGGAAATATCAGATAAAACCGAAAGCCATAAAATGGAACTGAAAGGAATCAAAAAACTAACGGAAAACCAACAAGAAGAAATCAATACTCAGGGAAAAGATATTCCTTTCATCAAGAAAAAACCGGTAGAAGTAAACAGACAGCAATACAAAAAACAGCTGAAACAGCATGAAAACGATCCTGTTCAGGGAATGCGCGAAATTCTGAATAGACCCAATTCCAAAGTCATGATTAATATGAACGGAAAAGAAATATCTGACCCGAAAGAAATTCTGAGAGCAATGGAACAAAACGAAAAAGAAGAAATGAGAAAAAACAATAACAGAATTGAATTAGATTTATAACCAATACATAGAATTAGTGTTTTTATCTTTTTTTAACCCAATATTCATCAATATTTCAGATGATTCAAGCCAAATTGTCTTTTCAAGAATAAAATTGTAAATTTTATTTCGGAAGTCCTGCTTTAAGTGCTCTTTCGGCGCGTTTTATTGCAAGGGTTTCTTTCCAGTCCATATATTTTTTTTTGAAGCGGCGTTTCATGAAATTGTCAAAATTTCGTTGAACGGTGAGATTCCAAAGAGAATGTGCTTTTACCGCCCAGGATTTGTCCCACGCTCTTAATGAAATTGAAAAACTTCCGTCCAGATATTTCATCCAGTGCCACCAACCGGTCGGCATAAATAAAGTATCGCCGTGTTCCAAAAAGCACTCAATTCCCTCGATTCCGTCTAAAGCAGGGAATTTTTCAAAATCGGGATTCGAGATGTCAAAATCTTCCAGAGCATACGTTGCATAAGGAAGCAGGTACAATCTTTCTTTCCATTTGTAATCGAAAAGCAGAATGTGTTTTCTGCCGTTAAAATGCGTATGGAAAATATGCGCCATATCAATATCATAATGCAGAAACGTAACCGAACCTTTTCCGCCGAAAAACATACTCGGATACTTATCCAGAAAACCGCCCATTAAATCTTTTGGCGAGATATAATCATCTAAAAGTTGTGGAGCAAATTTAATCGGGTCGAAAAAGAAAATCCTTAAGTCCGTAGGTTCTCTTTGGATTAAGTCAATATAATCGCCGAATTTCATCTTGGTCGAAGCAGCGTTTATTGGTGCAGAAGGATCTGCTTTGGAAGAATCATACAGAGGAACTTCCACATCGCCTACAACTTCTTTCACATAATCCATTGTCCATTTTTGGTAAGCCGGCCATTTTCTTGCCATATTTTTAATGACAACCGGTTTTCTCGGGATTAAATATTTTTCTCTGAATTCTTCCTGCGAAATTTCATCAACAACGTCAATAGGTTTTAAATGAAGTCCCATATTTTGTAAAAAATTTAAAGGACAAAATTATAAAAATCTCTTTTTATAGAAAAAGAATACGATAGTTTTTATCGAATGTCATTGTAGAGACGGATAATTATGAAAAAACGAAGTAATAAATCGCTCCCCAAATTCCGGCAAACAACAAAACAAACAGAAAAGATGCCTTCAGGTTCTGTTTATCTTTTTTAATAAAATGTTTGTACACAACCACGAGTAAAAACGCAATAACGACCAATGCCGGTAAAAGAGTGAATGTAAACATAATTTTAGTTTTATTTTTTCAGAAAGAACGATTCATTTCCGGATTTTAAGCCGAGATTAATTTTACCAAAGATAGAAATTTATTTCCGGATAAGACAAAGTTTCCTTTGGCTGTAACAATTGGCGTTGTGTTGGTACTAATGTATAAAATTCTCTTTATGAAAAAATTATCGGCACTTTTCTTTTTGCTTTTTTTTACAATTCTTTCTTATGCACAAGTTTCTGTTTCGGGAAAAATAACCGATACTGACGGAAAACCGATATCCAGTGCAAGTGTAACGGTAGAAGAACCTGGGAAAGACGCCATTGTTGCCTATTCAATTTCTAATGCAAAAGGAGAATATAAAGTAACCTTTACTTCGGCGGAGCAAAATGTGGATATAAAAATCAAAGCATTTAATCAGAAACCGCTTCTGAAAATCATAAAAAACACAACACAAAATCTGGATTTCACGCTTGAATCTGATGCCACCGAAATCAAAGAAGTAAAGCTGAAATCTAAAATGATTACCAAAAGAGGAGATACCATTTCCTATGATTTAAAAGCGTTTGAAAGCAAATCTGACAGAACTCTTGCCGATGTTTTAAGAAAAATCCCCGGAATTGATGTGAACAAAGACGGCTCTATTCTTTACCAAGGTGAACCGATTAATAAATTCTATGTTAACGGAAAAGATTTAATGGAAGGCGGTTACGGAACGGTGAATAACTCGCTTCCGAAAGATGCCGTGCAAAAAGTGGAAGTAATGGAAAACCACCAACCGGTAAAAATTCTGCAAGATAAAGTACCGTCTGAAAACGCTGCTATCAATGTAAAACTGAAAAAAACCGTTACCATGACCGGAAGAGGTGAAGTTGGAGCAGGTTTCAATCCCATGCTTTGGAACGTAAAACTAACGCCGATGTTTTTCGGACAGAAAAATCAGTGGATTGTCAATTATAAAGCCAATAATACCGGAGAAACGGTGGAAAAAGAAGCCAATATTCTTGGTTTCGGAAATCGTTTTGAGGGAAGAAGAACTCAAGCGGCGCAGAAAAACTGGATTTCCGTAGAAAGTGCAGATGTGCCAAATCTGCCGGAAAAAAGATATTTGATGAACAACGTGCATTTCTTTTCGGCAAATGTTTTAACCAATCCTTTCAAAAATAAAGAATGGGAATTTAAAGCAATTGCCAATTATTCTAACAATGCCATTGAAAGAAATTCTTATTACGAACAGGTTTATAATCCGTCAGATATTTTCCCGACAGGTTTTACCGTTTCGCAGGAAATCGGCAATAAATTCTACAGCAACACCGCAAAAGCAGAAATGATTTTCACTAAAAATGCCAAAAAAGGATTTTTCAAAAATACTACCACGTGGAATGGTTTTTGGGACGCAGACAGAGCCGATGCAACGCGTGTTCAGCAATTTGGGATAAACAATGCGGCAGAAGCAATGGAATCGCCTACGATGACTTTTCAGAACTCACTGAGTACCATTATTCCGTGGAAAGAAAAATTGATAAATTTCATGAGTTATATCAATTACCAGAAAGACCGCCAAACTTTGACCACAACTCCGGGTTCTTATTCTTATTCTACTGTTTTTCCGGAAGCGTTGAATTACGATAAACTTCGGCAAGACATCAGTTTGAAAACTATGGAAGTGAACCATTCTGCATCAGTTGGATTTTCTTATAAAAAATGGACTTTCACACCGGAAATGGGATTGAATTTAAGCTTTAATGATATGAATTCGCTACTTTCAGGATTTAATGCCGGGAACGAAAATTCTTTAGGAAACCAATTCCGGAATGATATGAAATGGAATCAAATTCAGCCATACTCGCAAATTGGAATCAACTATAAAAACAATGCACTTAACTTTAATCTTACCGTTCCGCTTAATTTCTACGGAGTTGATTATCAAGATAATGTGAGAAATGTTTCACGAGAATTCAATAAAACTGTTTTAGAACCTACTATGTTTTTGAGTTATGATTTTGCATCGTTCTTTAAGATTTGGACTTTCGGAAGCATCAATTACAATTTCGGAAACTTCGGGTCGCTTTACGGTGGTTATTTGCTCACAAATCCTTTGAACATAGGGATTAAAGACAGTCCACTTCCGGAAAATATCAACAGAAATATCGGTTCAAGATTAGAGTATAGAAATCCGCTGAACAATTTGTTCTTCAATATTTCTTACAATTATATGAATGCGACCAATAATCTGATTACGAGCAGAACAATTACGCCTTCTTCTAATTTTACTGAAGTGATTTATTATGAAAATTCAACTGAAAGTCAGGGAGAAAGAGCGGAACTCGGGAAATATTTCCCGAAATTCAAATCAAATGTTTCGGCAAGTTTCAGCAACCGCGATTCTAATAATTTCACTTTGCTGAACGGGAATTTAGCCGAGGCGAAAAATAGTGGACAGAGTTTCGGTTTCAAATTCAATAATACCTATTTTTCTTGGATGAGTGTTGATTATAACTTATCGATGAACTGGAACAAGAACAAAAACCTGAGCAGCAATTCAGAGTTTAAAACATCGGGTTGGAATCACAATTTGGCTTTGTTTATTTATCCTTTAGAAAATCATACTATTGGTTTCAATTGGGACGATGTCTCCAGCAAAACGATGAACGAAAGTTACCGAAACGCTTTCTATGATTTGTCTTATCAATATACATGGTCTAAAAAGAAAATTGATTTCGAACTCAAATGGTTGAATATTGCCGATAAAAAATTATACGAAGTTATCGCGGTTGATGCAGCGACCAATTCGGTATCCAGAACAGCGATTAACATACGACCAAGTCAGTTTATGTTTACCGTGAAGTTTAATTTTAAATAGGAATTATCTAAGATAAATTTTTGGTTTCGGGACTACATAAATTTTTCGCCTTTTTTGAGCGTTTTCAAATCTTGTATATATTCTTTGATGAGCTGGTCATTTTCGCGCGGACAAATCAAAAGTGCTTTTTCGGTATCTACAATAATGTAGTTTTTCAGCCCGTCAATAATTGCCGCTTTGTTGTTGTTTTTCAAGCGGATAATATTTCCTTTTGCTCTGTACGTGATGATATGTTTTGATTTGATGTCGTTTTTATTTTCGTCTTTTTTGGCGTTTTCATAAACGGAATTCCATGTTCCCAAATCGCTCCAACCTAAATCTGCCGGAATCACATAAACGTTTTTGGCTTTCTCTAAAATACCGTTGTCAATAGAGATTTTATTGACTTTCGGATAGATAAGATCAATGCAGTTTTCTTCGTTTTTCGAGTTATATTCGCAGCTTGCAAAATGTTGAGACATCTCCTCCAAATACTTGTCAAAAGCGGAAATGATAGATTTTACGTTCCAGATAAAAATACCTGCATTCCACAGAAAATCGCCGCTCTCCAGAAAAGTTTTGGCAATTTGCAAATCGGGTTTTTCGGTAAAGGTTTTTACTTTATAATATTCGGAATTGTTTTTTTCCACAAACTGAATATAGCCGTATCCTGTATCGGGACGGGTTGGTTTAATTCCCAAAGTGATGAGGTAATCGTTTTTTTCAGCGAGGTTAAAAGCGAGTTCTACTTTCCGCAGAAAAATATTTTCTTTCAGAATCAAATGATCTGCAGGAAGCACAATCATATTGGCATCGGGATTTTTCCCAGCAATTTTTTTTGCCATGTAAATATTGCAGGCAGCAGTATTTTTCATCATTGGTTCACCTACGATATTTTTCGGACTCAGTTCCGGCAACTGCTGTTCGGTGAGTGCAGTGTACTCTTTGTTGGTGATGATGTAGATATTTTCTTTGGGAACAATTTGGCTGATTCTGTCAAAAGTTTGCTGAATCATGGTTCTGCCTGTTCCTAAAATATCCTGAAATTGTTTTGGGTATTTCTGCGTACTCATGGGCCAAAATCTACTTCCGATTCCTCCCGCCATGATTACACAGTAATTATTTGATTTAGGCATATTTAGATCTGTTTTTCAACTCTTGCCAATGGCGAAAAAATATATTTTTTTCCATTGTCTAAGTTTTTGCAAAGATAGTTTTTTTTCCGCTTTTCTTCGATGACAAAGTTGCGTTTCCGGTAAACAAAACGGTCGCCTGAAACCAAATCTTCTATGTATGAACTTTCGTCTTCAAAGTCTTCTATGCTGAAATATTTCACCAATTCGGGACTTGCCATAAAGTTGGCTTTCGGCGATTTTGAGAACTTTAAAATTATGGGTTTCAATTCTTCGGAATAAACGGATATGCTTTCCAAAAGCATTTCACGAAAGGTGTGTTTCCATTCCGCACCGTGTGGTGAGATTCGTCTTCCGAAATTTTCAAACGTTAAAAGATGAGCCAACTCGTGTGTAAGAACAAAAAAGAAAAGCTGCGGATGAAGCGTAGAATTAATGGTGATTCGATGAGATTTATCGGGCATTTTGCGATAATCTCCCAATTTGGAATTTCGTTCTTTCGTAATTTTGATGTGGATATAATGTTTGCCGAACCATTTTCTGAGAAAAGGCAGCGTGTTTTGAGGTAGATATTTTTCTAAAAGCGAAACCGACATTTTATCACTGTTCGTTTTTCAGTTCGTTGATTCTGTTGAGAATCGGCATCGAAAAAATTCCGCTTTGCTCCAAATAAATTTCATAGAAATTTTTGGCTTTTTCTGCAAAATCTTTGTTCTCAGTTTCTCTGCTTTTTAGGTAAAACAAATTTCCGAGCAATTCATAATACGGAATATGATGTGCCGTATCTTTCTCATTAATGAGATTTCTGATTTCTTCCGTAGTTTTCTGTGAAAGTTCATCAAAAGTCATTTTAAAAGTATCATTCATATTGGTATCGAAAATCCGCTGCAATTCAGTGAGTTTGCTTCCATTGCTTCCCCCCAAAATCATTTTGGAAAGAAATTCGTTAAACTGCTTTACAATTCTTATAATGTAGTCTTTGTCGTGTATCATTTTTTTGTTTCAAGTTCTTTTGTTAAGCAAAAAACATATAGGCCAAAATCACGGAAGTGATGATTCCCACTAAATCTGCTAAGAGCATTGCAGTTACAGTATATCTTGTGTTTTTAATTCCAACGGCTCCGAAATAAACGGCGATAACGTAAAATGTAGTATCTGAACTTCCCTGCAAAACTGCGGCTAATCTTCCTTGAAAACTGTCTGCTCCGAATGTCGCCATTGTATCAACCATCATTCCTCTTGCTCCTGAACCAGAAAGTGGTTTTATCAATGCAGTAGGAAGTCCGTCTACAAAACGAGTATCGAGATTTGCAACATCTGCAATCCATTTCATTCCATTAATAATGACATCAAAAACACCGGAAGTTCTCAGAAGAGAAATTGCGATGAGCATTCCCACCAAATACGGAATGATTTTTACACACGTCCAAAAACCTTCTTTTGCTCCATCAATAAAAGCATCGAAGACATTTATCTTTTTATATATCGCACCAAAAACAATGGCGAAAAAGATGAGAAGAATAATTCCGTTGCTCAACAATTTGCTGAAATCATCGAGTTCGCCTTTGCTAAGATTTACCAGATAAACCACAAGCAAACCGACGAGTGCAGAAATTCCGCCGACATATGCAATTACTGCCGGTTGAAAAAGATTGATTTTTTGGTAAAGCGAAACGATAATCATTGCCGCCATTGTTGCTGCAAAAGTGGCAATCATACACGGAAGAAAAATATCGGTCGGTGTATGAGAACCCATTGAAGCACGCATTGCAATAATGGAAACGGGAATCAAAGTCAATCCTCCTGCGTGAAGACACAGAAACATAATCTGCGAATTACTTGCTTTGTCTTTATCGGGATTTAGCGTTTGTAGACTTTCCATTGCTTTCAGTCCGAAAGGAGTTGCAGCGTTGTCTAATCCCAATAAATTGGCAGAAAAATTCAATAGCATGTGTCCGAAAGACGGGTGATTTTTGGGGATTTCAGGGAAAATTTTAGAGAAAAACGGCTGGATTAATCTGGAGAGAAAATTAATACCTCCTGCTTTTTCGGCAATACTCATAAATCCCATAAAAAGCGTCATAATCCCGATTAATCCCAAGCAGATTTTTACGGCGGTTTCAGAAGTGCCGATAACTCCGTCGGTTTCCTGAATGCGGTAAATTTTCACATCTGACTTTGCTGAATCTGTTTTATATTGAATTTTATTTTGCTCGAAATCGGGTTTTATGAGAAGTGCATTTTTTATATCAGTGTTTAATTCATTGATGTTTTTGGTGGCAATTTTTACGGTATCGCCACTTTTTCCGACGACCATATCGTTATAAATAGCTTTATAATTTCCTGAAAGTAAATATTTTATACTTGCCACCAAAATTGCCACAATAATAAATGCGCTCCAAATTCTGCTTAAAACCATTTTAGAAAATTTTGATAAAAGTAAATAAAAAGATTAGTACAAGACAAAAGAAATCAAAACAACTTCAACTGCTGTTCTTTGGTTCCTGTAAAATTTTCTGTGGAAAGCGACACAAATTCTTTGTAGGAAAAGAATTTTCTTTTTCCCAAAGCAAAAGTATTGTGAATCATTTCGGCAATATTTCCTTCGGCTTTATAGCGGTTAAAATATCTTTTTTCACCCAGATTACCGCCACGCATCGATCGGATTAAATTTAAAACCTTATTGGCTCTGTCCGGAAAATGCTCATTAATCCAGTTTACGAAAACGGGTTCTACGGTGTCATTCAACCGAATCAAAGTATATCCGAAACGTTTTGCGCCGAGTTCCGAAACTTTTTTCAGAATCGGTAAACTTTCATCGCTCGTTAATCCAGGAATAACGGGAGCAACCATAACTCCGGTCGGAATTTTATTTTCAGCGAGAATCTCAACTGCTTTCAGTTTATTTTTTACCGATGAGGTTCTAGGTTCCATTTTACGGCGGATTTCTTCATTCATTGTGGGAATACTCAATGAAACGGAAACCAAATTTTGTTCTGCCATTTTTTTTAATAAATCTAAATCTCTTAAAACCAAAGCGTTTTTGGTAAGAATAGAAATTGGGTGGCGATATTCTAAACAGAGTTTCAGTATTTCTCGGGTAATTTCAAATTCGCGTTCTGCAGGTTGATAACAATCTGTATTTCCGGAAAGCATAATGGTTTTCGGGATATAATTTTTTTTCCGGAAAAGTTTTTCGAGAAGTTCGGGAGCATTTTTCTTGACCATAATTTTTCTTTCAAAATCAATTCCTGCGGAAAATCCCCAATATTCGTGAGAAGGTCGTGCGTAACAGTAGGAACAACCGTGTTCACAACCTTGATAAGGATTTAGCGAATATTCCATCGGTAAATCGGGACTTTTCACAGCGTTCACAATTGTTTTCGGGAAAACTTGGGTAAAAGTGGTTTTGGTTTTTTCAACATCTTCTTCATCGGGTTCAAAGGTATATCGGTCGAAGCGATTTATTTCATTTCGAGTCGCACCTTGTCCTTTGAAGTGATTTTCTGCCATTTTTCAAGATTTTGAAACACTACGTACTAATAACGATTATTCTGATGGCAAAATTAAATTGAATTTCAAAGAGAATAATAAGTTTTAACGGTATAGTTTTCCACAAAAAATCCTGCCTTCATCAAGAATACAGGATTATATGTTTTATAGATTTATCAGATTATTGCATTGCCAGAAATTCGATGCCGTGATTTCCCTCATCATTTTCTTTTTCAAAATGGCGATGAAAATCAGAGTAATAATCGTGATATGTTTTTTGTTTGTGCGACAAGAATTTTCTCAGTCCGAAAATGCCCAAACCGATTATAATCCCTATACTTCCTGCTAACAAGACTCCTGTTTCTTTTTTCATATAATAATATAACCTGTGTAGGGGTAAGCAAAATGTATTCCTTTTTGTGTGAGCTGTATTTTAAAGTTTGTTAATATTTCAGCCAAATTCCATAAAATGATTTAAAAAATTTAATTGTTATTGAAAAGAGAAAACGATTTGCCAACATATTAATAAGGAAAAAATTTATATAAAATCATTTTTTGATTCAATTCTGCCAAAGCATTTCATTTACCATAAATACAGTAATTTTTAATGAAACGAATATTATTGAAAATGTACTTTTTTAATGAAAACGCTATGTTAACAATAAAAAAAATGACATTTTATTTTGTTTGTTACATAAATTTTTTTATATCTTTACACTACTAACAATTTAAATTTTATTACCATGAAAAAGAAAATTATTTTTTTCTTTGCCTTAGCAATCGCCACAATGGGATTTGGGCAAACAGTGGTGTTGAACGAAGGGTTTGACGACATCACGACATTGACAGGAAGTGGTTGGCAGATGACCAATCAGAGTTCACCTGTAGGAGGAACAGGTTGGTTTCAAGGGGGGTCAGGAACTACATTCCCGGGACAAGCCGGAGGACAGACTTCTTACGTCGGGGCAAACTACAACAACACTACAGGTGGAACAGGAACCATCAGCAACTGGTTGATTACCCCGACTCAAAATTTGAAAGATGGAGATCAATTAAAATTCTGGACAAGAACTGCTACAGGTTCAACTTGGGCAGATCGCCTGGAGGTGAGATCTAGTACAGGAACTATGACGCTTCCGACTGGAGCAACAGGAGTAGGTTCTTTTACCAAAGTAGAATTGACCATCAACGGAACTTTGGTTGGAAACGGTTATCCGCAGGTTTGGACAGAATATACCGTTACCGTTGCAGGAGTAGGTTCTACTCCGGTTCCGATGAATTTTGCTTTCCGTTACTATGTAACTGCTGCAGGACCAGATGGGACAAACTCTAATTTCATCGGTATTGATACGTTGTCAATTACAACAGTTGCACCACCATCTCACTTGACAGTTGATTTGTCTGTAGCAAATCAGGTTACAGTTACTTCAACCGCAGCATTGTCTTCAGGAACGGTAAGTGGCGACCCTTTTGACGGTTTCTACTTAAAAGACTTTTTCTCAAATGCAGGGACTGTAGGTGTACCAGTTTCTCCTGGATTTATAGGTACTCCAACCCTCACTGCAGCATCAGTGGCGACGAACAACAATCCGAGAATGTTCCGTGCAAGTTCAGGTGCTGATCCGGGATTCAACATTTGGGGATTCTCAGCCGCAACTTCAGCAAGTTTTACTACGGGACAAGTGGCATTTACCGGTTCGGTTACATGGACTGTATCTGCAGCGGTGTATAATGCAGCACTGACTGCTCCGGATGCAGGAGGAGATGTTTATTTCCCTACAGAAGGTGTAGCAGGACTTGGCTCAGCTACACTAATTGGTAAATACACGGTAGTTAAACCTGCTGTGGCACCAAGTTGTACAACGATTACTGCACCGGCAAACGGAGCAACCGGCGTAAATACAAATCCAACAATCACCTGGAATACAGCAGCCGGAGCAACCGGATATAAAGTATATATCGGAACTTCTACAGGGAATTATAACGTAGTAAACGGAACTGAAGTTGCAGTAACTCAATATGCAGCTACCTTATCAGCAGGCACTCAATATTTCGTAAAAATTGTACCTACTAACACAGGTGGCGATGCTACAAGTTGTACTGAAATTTCGTTTACAACAGATTCGTGTATAGCAGGAACAGGAACGGGTAATATTCCGGATAATCAACCGGCTAACCCCTTGGTAATCAATTTTAATATAACAGGTCTTACAGGAACCGTTAATAATGTGGAGTTAGATATGACTGGTACTCATACTTGGGTAGGCGATATAATCGCAACATTATATGCACCAGACGGAACATCTCATATTATTTTCTCGCGCACAGGTACAACAACATCATCTACTGTGGGAGATAGTAGTGATTTTGGAGGGCCATATAAATTCCATGATGCGGCAACTGCAAACTGGTGGGAAGCAGCAGCAACCGCAGGATCTGCGGCACAAATTCCTGCAGGCGATTATAGAACTACTGCAGCAGGACCTCAACCAACTGCAGGAACCTCTCCAGTTACTAATATGAATGCAGCTTTTGCAAGCGTAGCAAATCCTAACGGAACTTGGGTTCTGCGTGTTTCTGACAATTCAGCCCTTGACACAGGTTCTATAACTGCAGCATGTTTGAAAATAACTACCGGTACAATGGCGGTAAGTGAAGTATCCGGTACAAAAGTATCTGTTTATCCTAACCCTGTAACTGATATACTTAATGTTTCTGCAGATAAATCTGTGAAATCTGTAAGCATCTTCAACGCAGCAGGACAAATGGTAGTTTCCGGAGCGAAACTAAATAACGGACAGATAAATGTTTCTCGTTTGGCATCAGGAGTTTACATGATGAACATTCTGTATGACAACGGTAAAACAGAAACCGTGAAAGTGATTAAAAAGTAGTCAGATTCTTTGAACTGATGAAATAAAAAATCTCCGAAGCATTTGCTTCGGAGATTTTATTTTGAAAAGAAATTTCATCTAAACACCTAAACTTTCTCTTACTCTTTTCAAAGTTTCGTGAGCGATTTTTCTTGTCTTCTCAGTACCTTTCTGTAATTTGTCTTCAAGTTCCGGCAAGTTGCTCATATAATAACTGAAGAGTTCTCTTTCTTTTTCAAATTTTGTTAGAATCAAATTTAAAAGTTCCGTTTTTGCTTGTCCGTAACCGAAATTTCCTGCGAGGTATTTTTTTTGCAATTCTTCTCTTTGCTCTGTGTTTGCAATTAATTCATAAATCGCAAAAACTTTATCTGTTCTCGGGTATTTGGGTTCTTCTAAAGTTTTGGAATCCGTTTCTATGGACATTATCTGCTTTTTCAGTTCCTTTTCCGGAAGAAAAATATTGATGATATTTCCCATAGATTTAGACATTTTTCTGCCGTCTGTTCCCGGAACGTATTTCGTATCTTCCTGCAATTCCGCATTCGGAAGAACAAAAACCTCACCCATTTGATTATTGAATCTTGAAGCAACATCTCTTGCAATTTCTAAATGCTGCAACTGGTCTTTCCCAACGGGAACAATTTCTGCATCATACAAAAGAATATCTGCCGCCATCAAAATCGGATAGTTGAAAAGTCCTGCGTTTACATCGCTCAATCTGTCTGCTTTATCTTTGAAAGAATGCGCCAAAGTCAGTCGCTGAAAAGGAAAAAAACAATCGAGATACCAAGTCAGTTCACAAACTTCAGGAATATCGCTTTGTCTGTAAAAATGTGTTTTATCCGTATCCAGTCCACAAGCGAGCCACGCTGCTGCAATTTCGTAAGTGTTTTGTTTCAGTTCTTCCGCATTTTTAATCTGTGTTAAAGAATGCAGATTGGCTATAAACAAAAACGAATCATTTTCCGGTTTTTTAGAAAGTTCGATTGCAGGAATGATTGCTCCCAAAAGATTTCCCAAATGCGGTGTTCCTGTTGCCTGTATTCCGGTGAGTATTCTTGACATTTATTTTGATTTGACATTTATTTCGCAAAAATAGGGAAAAGAAAAAACTTCAGAAAATTTCCTGAAGTTTTGGTTTTAGTAAAAGAACAAGGTTTAATATCTGTCCATCACGGTATCTCTCGGAATCCAATCTGAACTTGAGTTCTGAATAAAAGAATATTGGCTTTGATTGTGAGATAAAACACCGTTGGCAATTACATTTCCTTTTTGGTCATAAAATGATAAATTGGCTGTACCTCCGTTGGAAGAACCGGTTACCGAAAGCATTCCGCTGGATTCTCCGTTTCCGCGTTCATAGGTTGCTGTTCCCTGAACAGAACCACCGGATTGTGAGAGGTTCATGCTGAAAACTCCTGCTCTGTTCGGGTCGCCTTGATTAGAGTAATTTCCGCTGAAATTACCTTGTGCAGTGCTTGGTGGTTGAGGGAAAGAATTCGAGACAATAGTTGAAACAGGTTGTGCATCACAAGACACAAATGCCGTATTGATGGTACATAATGCAAACGTACCGATTAAAAACTTTTTCATTGATTCTCATATTTATTAGGTTACTTTTATCTATACAACACAGAGTAATGCGGAACAAGATCAGAAAGTGTAGTTTGTTTGAACACTACATTATTTCCTTCATACTGCATTGCTCCGTCTGCAATCGCATTTCCTTTTTGGTCGCGAAAACGAACGTAAGCGACTCCGTTTTTCACATAGCCGTTTACCGACAACATACCGGAATTCAATTGCCCATCATAGGTTAGGTAATTTGCTATTCCTTCTATTTTTGCTCCGGTTTGGGAAATATCAAATGATAATGTTCCTTTTGCGGTTACGTCTCCTTCGCTGGAATATTTTCCTGCATAAGATTTTGAATGATTTTGTACAGGTTTCGGAACGACATCAACATTTGGTTTAGAATATTCATTTGTGTACAAATATGCTAATTTCGGTACAGAATCAGAATTGCTGCTTTGTTTGAAAACTAAGGTTGAAACATCTTGAAGTTTTATGCTTCCATCTGCAACAGTATTTCCTCTTTGGTCGCGAAAACGGATAAAGCCGGTATTTCCTTTCATATAACCGTTTACGGAAAGCATTCCGGTATCTAATAGATCATCATAAGATTTGTATGTAGAAATGCCACTTATTTTGGAGCCGCTTTGGTTGATTTCCATTGTCATTATTCCTTTTGCGGCTATATCTCCTTCGCTGGAATAATTTCCGGAAAGATTTCTTGATTGCGAGTAAACAAGAGTTGAAAATCCTATTGCTAAAGCGAAAACTGCTTTTGCAGGATTAAAAATAAGATTCTGTAGCATAATAATATTATTTGGTTTTATGGTAATTTCAATAATTTGGCTTTGTAGATGAGCGTATTATTGTTTTTTAAAACATCGTTAAAAGAGGAATCAAAAGCATCTACATCAAGGATATTGTTTTCAAAAGATTTTCTGCCACTATAAAAATTAATATTGAGGTGAACATCTTTATCAGAAAGAGCATCATAAAGTTTTTTCGGGATTCTAATTCCCTTAAAAGCAAAGGTAATTTCCGGTTCGCTGATTTCGGTAATTTCTATTGTATTGCCGGCTAATTTCAATCCGAATAAATCAAGGTATTCCTTCACATCAGCAGATAATTTATTTTCATCAGCAACATTGCCATAAAAATAATAATCTGCAATTACTGATTCTTTAGCATTTTTCAGTTTTTGAAAAAGCTCGTCATTTAATTGCAGGTTTGCTTTGAAACCTGGAACCAAAACCTCATCACCTACAATTTCTAATTGGTTTTCTGCGATAGCTTTAGGTTGTTCTTGATTGGGATTTACAGCATTTTGCGGCGGAGTTTCTTTTTTGCAGGAAACAATCATCAAAATTGCCAATACCTGAATAAGTAAAAACTTTGTTTTCATAGTTTATTTGATTTGTAATAAAGTTCGATTTACATAGATATCACGATGTGTTTTAGTACAAAACATAATTATATAAAATTACACAATAAATTTGGATATAAAGCAAAGAATCTGCTTCGAAGATGAGAATTAATAAGTTTTCGGCTTTACTGTTCTGAAAATCATTAACTTAATATAATTAATTTTCAGAGATACGATGTGTTAAATTCAATAATTTGTGCTTTTTTCGGAAAAAAAATTACACATAAATTAGATATATTAAAACTCTAATCCGTTAGGAAATGCTTTTTTTCGGAAAATTAGTAACAAAACTGCACCAACTGTAATTGCAGAATCTGCAGCGTTGAAAATGTATTTAAAAAATTCAATATGTTTTCCGCCGATTAAAGGAACGTTTTCAGGAACATACCAATCAACCAAAGGAAAATGAAGCATATCTACAACACAACCCTTCAGAAAAGAAGAATAGCTATTTCCGAAATCCGTTACTTTTGAGATTCCACCGTAATCAATCCAACGTCCCACGCTTTCGTCAAAAACGGTTCCGCTATCGAAAATCATTCCGTAGAACATTCCGTCAATCAGATTCCCGATTGCTCCTGCAAAAATCATTGACATCGGAATTAAAAGATAATTGGATGGTCGTTCTTTCAGCCACTTGCGGAAAAGATAAATCATTCCGCCAATCAAAGCGATACGAACGATAACCAAAAAATATTTCCCGAGAAGTCCGCCGAAATGAAATCCGTACGCCATTCCGGGATTTTCCACAAAAGTTAGTTTAAACCAATCTAATCCGAAAACCGAAACGCTCTCTCCCAAATGAAAATGGGTTTTAATATAGAATTTCGAAAACTGGTCGATGAAAAGGATTAAAAGTGTGGTGAATGCTATTTTCTTCATAATTTTTTGTAAAAAGTATAATGTACAAAGTACAATGTACCATAAAAATACGCTATACTTTGTACATTATACATTGTACTTTGTACAATTTTATCGTTGCATATTTTTCGCTTCAATACTCAAAGTTGCGTGTGGAACTGCCATTAAGCGTTCTTTCGGAATCAGTTTTCCGGTAACACGGCAAATTCCGTAGGTTTTGTTTTCGATGCGGATTAAGGCATTCCGCAAGTCACGGAGAAATTTTTCCTGTCTTCCTGCCAAAATTGCGTTCTGCTCTTTGCTGAGCGTTTCCGCTCCCTCTTCAAACGCTTTGAAAGTCGGCGAAGTATCATCGGTCCCATTATTTTGGTCGTTGAGGAAACTCTCATTAATCAGTGTTAAATCTTTTTCGGCTTTCGCAATTTTTTCCTGAATCAATTGCTTGAATTCCTGCAAATCGGTATCGCTATAGCGTTGTCTGTCTTCTGTCATAACTTTTAATTTGAAAATTAAATAATTTGAAAAATTTGAAAATGAGCGTTGCGTTCATTTTCAAATTGGTACATTTCCAAATTATCAAATTTTATTGATATTTACTTTAAATTTCACTTCGTCAATTTCTATTTCTTCAAAAATTAGCAGTGAATTTACAAATTCTATTTTATTACACAATACTTCCGAAGAAATATATTGCTCGTTGTTGATAAGTTCTGTTTTGAACGGACAATTTTCTTCCAATTCGATTGAAATTCTGTCTGTTAATTCAAAATCTTTTTCCTTTCTAATATTCTGAGCTCTATTGATAAATTCTCTTGCAATTCCCTCTGCTTTTAATTCATCGGTAATTGTTAAATCCAATGCCACCGTGATTTTTCCTTCACTTGCAACCGTCCAACCTGGGATATCTTTTGTAAAGATTTCCACATCTTCAGTTGTGATTTCGTAACCTGCAACTGTTGCTTTTCCTTCTTTTTCCAAGTCGGCAATCTGCTCATTTGTGAAAGCAGAAATTTCGCCTGCAACCAACTTCATATCTTTTCCAAGACGTGAACCTAATGTTTTGAAGTTTGGTTTTATTTGTTTTACAATTAAATGTGATGCTTCTTCAGCATTAATTAATTGCAATTCTTTTACGTTAACTTCTTGCTTTATCAAATCCGAAACGGCTATAATTTGAGCTTCTGTTTTCTTGTCTAAAACCGGAATCATCACTTTTTGAAGCGGTTGACGAACTTTTAAGTTTTCTTTTTTTCTTAAAGAAAAAACCATCGATGTGATTTGTTGAGCCAAATGTGTTTTTTCCACCAAATCGGTATCGATTAATCGTTCGTCAGCAATTGGGAAATCCGTTAAATGCACAGATTCGCCTTTTGTTTTTCCTGTAACTGCGTTCAAATCCTGATACAATTGATCCATAAAGAAAGGTGCAATTGGCGCAGAAAGTTTCGCAACGGTTTCCAGACAAGTGTAAAGCGTTTGGTAAGCCGAAATTTTATCTTCGGTGTAATCGCCTTTCCAGAAGCGTCTTCTGCACAAACGAACATACCAGTTCGAGAGATTATCATTCACAAAAGTGTTGATTGCTCTCGCTACTTTGGTCGGTTCGTAATCTTCGTAGAACGATTTTACTTCTTTGATTAA
>CAZHFE010000025.1:0-30548 GCA_964532055.1 uncultured Kaistella sp.
TGTGGGTATATGCAGACAAGCAAAAAATTTCGCAGGTTTTGATTAATCTCATTTCAAATGCCATACATTATGCAAACCGCGAACAGGCAAAAATTACCGTAAAAACTAACCAGTTGAAAAACAAAATTCTGGTTGCTGTAGAAGACAACGGAATGGGTATAAAACCCGAAGCTCTGCCCAGAATTTTCGAGCGATTTTACCGCATTGAAGTAAGCCGAAACAGAAAAGATGGCGGTTCTGGATTGGGTTTGGCAATCGTGAAACATATTTTAGAAGCACACGGCGAAAACATTTCCGTAGAAAGCACCTATTTAGAAGGTACAAAATTCAGTTTCCTGCTGAAGAAAAGTAATTAATTGCCGGCAAAATGTAATGAAAACTTTTATAAAAAAACACCCAAAAATATTTTTTTGTCATTTCGCATTTGTTTTATATTTGTAGCTGGGAACAAAAACCTAAACTAACCCAAAAATCTTTTATAGCAAAAATGGTTTATAAAATCCGTATTATTTTAGATACTAAAGAAGATGTCTTCCGCGATGTGGAAATAAAGGCGAAACAGAACCTGTGGAATCTTCATTTGGGAATCAAGAGTGCATTCTCGCTTCTTGGCGAAGATTTGTCCCTCTTTAATATTTTAGATAAAGAGGGTATTGTCTTAAAAACCGTTCCATTGGAAGATATGAGCGATGACGGCGATGGCGAAATTATGAGCGATGTTTATATTGGCGAAGCGTTTACAAAAGTCGGTGACAAGATTCACTTTCAGTACGGTTTTATGGATTTATGGGAATTCTTCTGCGAACTGATAGAAATTGCCGATGAAAAAACTGCTGTAAATTACCCGATTACCGTTTATCGTTTTGGCAGCATGCCGCTGAAAGCACCGAGTAAATCAGATGGAACTAAAAATTCTGCACATTCATCAACAGCAATGATAGATGACGAATTCGGTAATTTTGATGAAGATTTCGGTGCAGACGGTTTTGAAGACGAAGACGATGAAAAATATGATGAAGACGATGATTTTGCAGATGACAATTTCGATGTAGAGTTAGATGATGAATAAAACATAGTGATATAATAAATTTACTGCCCTGATTTTTTGTCAGGGTTTTTTATGGTATTTCAGATTTGATTTAAAATAAAAAACAATACTTTTGTCCTAAATCATTCATTAGGAAAAATCTGATTCTTTCAGCAGTTACAGCATTGGGAATAATCTCCTGCACCAATACAAAAACCAACACCACCACAGAAATGGATTTACCAAACGATTGGAAACACAATACCAACATTTACGAAGTTAATGTAAGACAATACACACAGGAAGGAACTTTTCGCTCATTTGAAAAAGAAATGCCGCGTCTAAAAAAAATGGGTGTCAAAACACTTTGGTTTATGCCGATAAATCCTATTGCTACCGAAAAAAAGAAAGGAACATTAGGAAGTCCGTATGCAGCAGCAGATTACACTTCAATTAATCCGGAATTTGGTACCCTAGAAGATTTCAAACACATGGTGAATGAAGCTCACAAACTCGGTTTCAAAATCATTATCGATTGGGTAGCAAATCACACCGGCTGGAATCATGTTTGGACAAAATATCACGCCGAATTTTACCTGAAAGGTACAGACGGAAATTTCCATATTGCTTCGGGAATGGACGATATTATCGAACTCGATTTTTCAAATACCGAACTTCGCAAAGCAATGATTGATGCCATGAAATTTTGGGTGAAAGAAACCAATATTGACGGTTTTCGATGCGATTTGGCGAGTTGGGTAGAAGTAGATTTTTGGCAAGAAGCAAGACTGAAAGTAGAAGAAATAAAACCGCTTTTTTGGCTCGGTGAATTTGATGAACTCGATAATCCCGAATACGGAAAAGTCTTTGATGCAAGTTATTCATGGAATTGGATGCACAAAACCAAAGAATTTTATGAGAAAAATCTTCCGATTCAGGAACTGAAAGATTTGCTAATGAAATATTCCGAAATCGGAGACAGTTCAATGAGAGCTTGGTTTACTACCAATCACGATGAAAACTCGTGGAATGGTACAGAATATGAAAAATATGGCATCATTGCAAAACCACTCGCAGTTTTTTCAGCCACTTGGAACGGGGTTCCTTTGCTCTATTCTGGACAGGAACTTCCGAATATGAAACGGCTGGAATTTTTTGAGAAAGACGCTATCAAATGGAACGGAAATTATCAAAAGGCAGATTTCTATAAAACATTGCTGAATTTAAAATCACAAAATCCTGCTTTGAGAGGAGGAGATTCTAACGTGAAAACGTATTTTATCAACACCACAACAAACGATAAAATTTTGGCTTATCTCAGAAAAAACGGAAAAGATGAAGTTTTGGTTTTGTTGAACTTATCTAAAGAATCTGTAAATTTTTCGGTGGATGATGAAAATGTTTCCGGAAATTTTAAAAATGTTTTTGAAGGAAATAATAGAAATTTTTCACAAAACAAAAATTTTGTAATGGAAAAAGGAAGCTATGCCGTTTTTGAAAAATAATATTTTTAGTAATGAATAAAAACGGAATTCTAAAAATCGTTTCAGAGAAAATTGCTGAAAAGATATCCAAATTTGAAACACTTATTTCCGAAACTCGTGCATCAAGCAACGATACCAAAAGTTCGATGGGAGATAAATACGAAACAGGAAGAGAAATGCTACAGCAAGAAATCAATAATCTACAGATTCAATTGAATGAAGTTTTGAAACAGCAGGATTTCCTGAAAACCATTCTCGTGAAATCTTCTGATAAAGCCGAAAAAGGAGCAATTGTAAAAACGGAAAAAGGTTTATTTTTTATCTCGGTTTCTTTAGGCGAAATCACTTTTGAAAATCAAAAAATCATTTGTATTTCTCCCGAATCACCATTAGCAAAAGCAATGAATGGAAAGAAAAAAAATGAAAATTTTATTGTGAATAACTTAACGCAAACCATAGAAAATATCTGCTAAAAATTTCCGTATTTTGTAATCAATTATAATACACAATGCAAAACTACCTCGATTTACTTCAGCATATTTTAGACAACGGAACCGATAAAACCGACAGAACAGGAACGGGAACACGAAGCGTTTTTGGTTACCAACTTCGTTATGATTTATCGAAAGGATTTCCTTTGGTTACGACTAAAAAGGTTCATTTAAAATCTATTATTTATGAATTGTTGTGGTTTATCAAAGGCGATACAAATACCAAATATTTGACCGACAATGGTGTTTCTATTTGGAACGAATGGGCAGATGAAAATGGAAATTTGGGCCCAGTTTACGGTGCACAATGGAGAAGTTGGAGCGGCGCAGATGGGAAAGTTGTTGACCAGTTTTCTGAAGTTATTGAGCAAATCAAAAAAAATCCAGATTCTCGACGTTTAATCGTTTCTGCTTGGAACGCTGCCGAAATTCCAAATATGGCTTTAGCACCTTGTCACGCTTTGTTTCAGTTTTATGTTGCTGATGGAAAATTGTCGTTACAACTCTATCAAAGAAGTGCGGATGTTTTCTTGGGAGTTCCTTTTAATATTGCGAGTTATGCTTTGCTTTTGATGATGGTTGCTCAAGTTTGTGATTTGGAAGTTGGAGATTATGTTCACACTTTCGGCGATGTTCATATTTATAACAACCATTTTGAGCAGGTTCAGAAACAGCTTTCGAGAGAAACCAGACCTTTACCAACCATGAAATTAAATCCCGAAATAAAAAATATTTTTGATTTTGATTTTGAGGATTTTACTTTAGAAAATTACGACCCATATCCCGGAATAAAAGCACCTGTTGCGATTTAGAGATAAAAAAGTGATTTCAAAATGTCTTGTTGAAAAAATATTAATTAAAAAAATCACTTTTTTCATTTTTGATTTATTTTCCTTTGTCGTTAAGATTTATCCGCTCATTTATTTTTCCAATACATAGAATTTGGTTTACTTAAAACCAAAAGCGAAATTGTTTTAAATGATCTCGTTTGGAATGTTGCTTATTTTTTTAATAAACGACTTTAAAAGGTTTTATTGTAACTTTTTTGTAAAAAGAAAGACTTATATCAGTAAATTTATCAGAAAAATCAATAAAATATTATGAAAAAACTCATTATTTCTGCACTTTTTCTCGGTGCATTATTTAGTCCGAATACTGTTTTCGCACAAACCGAAACTTCCGGAAGAACCGAAGTTTACAGAGCAACTCATACCAAACATACCGAACTGAAACACACCAAACTAAAGGTAAATTTCGATTATCAGAAAGAACAAATGAATGGTGAAGAATGGCTCACTGCATCGCCGTATTTTTATCCTACCGATTCTTTGGTACTCGATGCAAAAGCAATGCTGATTCACGAAGTGGCTTTAGACAAAAACGGTTCTAAGACTCCGCTGAAATACGAGTATAAAGATGATATTCTGAAAATAAACCTCGATAAAACTTACAACCGTAATCAGGATTATACGGTTTACATCAAATACACTTCTCGTCCGAATGAAGTGAAACAAAAAGGAAGTGCTGCAATTTCCGATGCAAAAGGATTGTATTTCATCAATGCTCAAGGAAAAGATGCCGATAAACCAACGCAAATCTGGACACAAGGTGAAACAGAAGCAAGTTCTGCGTGGTTTCCTACCATTGATAAACCCAACTATAAAACCACTCAGGAAATTTATATGACTGTTCCTGATAAATATGTTACGTTATCAAACGGAATCCTGAAATCTTCAACAAAAGAAGCAGGAAACCTGCGTACAGATTATTGGGTGATGGACAAAAAACACGCTCCTTATCTTTTCTTTATGGGAGTTGGTGAATATGCTGTGGTGAAAGATAAATGGAGAAATATCGCTGTAGATTATTATGTGGAAAAAGAATATGAACCGTATGCAAAACAGATTTTTGGCAATACACCGGAAATGATGGAGTTCTTTTCCAAACTTTTGAAATACGATTATCCTTGGTCAAAATATGCACAGATTGTAGGTAGAGATTATGTTTCCGGAGCTATGGAAAATACAACCGCTGTTCTTCATCAGGAATCTGCACAGCAAAAACCGGGTGATTTGATTGATGAAAATCATTGGGAAGATGTGATTTCCCACGAACTGTTCCACCACTGGTTCGGAGATTTAGTTACCGCAGAAAGTTGGAGCAATCTTACCGTGAATGAATCTTTTGCCAACTATTCCGAATATCTGTGGAACGAACACAAATACGGAAAAGACTTTGCAGATTACACACTGTGGAAAGCATCTCAAGGATATTTTATGGATCCTGCCAATATTTCCAAAGATTTGGTGCGTTTCAATTATCACTCAAGAGAAGATATGTTTGATGGAGTTTCTTATAACAAAGGCGGTTCTATTCTTCACATGCTGAGAAATTATTTGGGAGATGACGCTTTTTTCACAGGATTGAATGATTATCTGAAAACCAACGAATACGGAACAGGAGAAGCACAGCAATTGAGATTATCTTTAGAAAAAGTTACGGGGAAAGATTTGAATTGGTTTTTTAATCAGTGGTATTATGACAGCGGACACCCGAAAATTTCTTACACCTATACTTTTGAACCAGTGAAAAAGCAGGTTACAATTTCTGTAAGTCAAAATCAGCTGAGTAAAAACTTCCAGTTTCCTTTGGCGATAGATATTTACGAAAACGGAAAACCGACCAGAAAAAATGTTTGGGTAAATGCAAAAGAGAAAAACGATTTCACGTTCACTGCCTCTAAAAGTCCGGAATTGGTCAACATCAATGCAGACGGAGTTTTGCTGGCAGAATTTACCGAAGAAAAAACTCCTGAGCAATATCTGATTCAGTATCAGAATTCAAAAGAATTTCTCAGCCGTTACAAAGCGGTGGAAAACGCCTCAAAAAATGCCGTTTCTCTTACAACATTGGTTGCTGCATTAAAAGATTCTAATTTCAGAATAAGAATGAAAGCACTAAAAGGATTAGATTTATCTAAACCAGAACAGCAGAAAGCAGCACTTTCCGAAGTAGAAAAAATGGCTTCGAGCGACCCAAAAACTTTAGTTCAGGGAGCAGCAATTTCTGCTTTAGCAAAAACAAAAGACAAAAAATATCTTCCGCTTTTCGAGAAAGGTTTAAATGCAGTTTCCAATTCGGTAAAAGCAAATTCTCTTGCAGGGATTTCTGCAATCGATCCTTCTAAAGTAGCTGCACTTGCCGATAAAATAGATTTGGAAGGAGCAGGTGATGAGATGATTGCAGGTCTTCTTCCGGTAATTGTGAAGAACAAAATAGAAAAGCAGATGTCTGCAATTGCACAAACCGCAGCGTTTTATCCGTTTGTGAAATTCCAGAATCCTGATTTGGGAGCAGCTGCAGAAGAGGGCTTCAATTGGATTATGAGTTCTGATAATCTGAAAGCTACAGAAAATGTAACCAAAGTTTTAACTCAGGTTAAAGGACAAATCGGAAGCAATCCTCAAGCAAAAATGATGATTGTACAAATCTTAAAAGAAGGACTCGATAAAAAAATGCAGGTTTTGAAAGCAAATCCTAACAGTCCGACTATCAACAAACAGATTGATTTGATTAATAATGCTATAGAAGCTTATAAATAAAATAACTAATCATATTGATAAACCGCCTCAAAATGAGGCGGTTTTTTTATGCTTTGTAAAAAATTATAAATTTTAATGAAATTTTTAACGCTGATTATCAGTGAATTAAAATTTATTTTACTACTTTGTATTGCATGGTATTAATTTTTATTTATATCTTTGCCATGTAAAGTTGATAGAAGTGCCAAGATAGAAGATAAACCTTGCACCAATTTCAACTTTGAACAAACCAATAACAACCAAATAATATGAACACAGAAAATACAAAAGCGCAGATGCGCAAAGGAATTCTGGAATTCTGTATTTTGAGTTTGATAGATAAAAAGGAAATGTATGTTTCCGATTTGATAGACGAACTCAAAAAAGGAAAACTGGACGTGGTGGAAGGAACGCTGTATCCGCTCCTCACGAGATTGAAAAATGGCGAATTTCTTTCCTACAGATGGGAAGAATCTACAGGAGGACCGCCGAGAAAATATTATCAGATAACCGAAAAAGGAAAACTTTTCCTCGCCGAACTGATAAACACCTGGAATGAATTGACCAACTCTGTAAACCAAATTACCAAAAATCAATAACCGCCTTTAAAATTTATAAAAATGAACAAGACACTCTCAATAGGATTAGCCGGTTTCTCTTTCACCATCGAGGAACATGCATATATCAAGTTAAGCGATTATCTTGCAGCACTCAGAAGCTCTTTGGATGCTAATGAAGCAGATGAGGTAATGCACGACATTGAAATCAGAATGGTAGAAATCTTCAAAGATTCTCTCGAAAAACGTGAAGTCATCAACAATGAAGATGTGGAACGCGTGATTGCACAACTCGGAACTCCCGAAGCAATTGAAGAACAAGAAGAAGCATATTTCTCAGACACTACAAAACAGAAAAATCAAAATTCAGGAAACACTTTCAATGGAAAAAAACAACTTTTCCGCGACCCAGAAAATGCGAAAATCGCAGGTGTTTGTTCCGGTTTGGCTCACTATGCAGGAATGGAGGTTTCTTGGATGCGTGTGATTTGGGCGGCTTTAGCAATTATCGGGATTTTCACCGCATTTCCTACAATGATTCTTATTTTGGTTTATGTCATTCTTTGGGCAATTCTTCCGGTGGCAAAAACCACTTCAGATTACTTGAAAATGCAGGGGAAACCGATAAATTTTGATACCATTAAAGAAGAATCTAACAAAATAGTACAATTCACCAACGAAGCCGGACAAAAAGTAGGTGAAATGTATAACGAAAGCAAACCGATGATTAACTCAGCAGGAAACGGATTGTGGAACGTGATTCGTTATGCTTTCGGGATATTATTCGCATTTATGTCGTTTAGTTGTCTGATGGGTGCGTTCTTCGGATTCGGAATTTTCACCAATGCCGATTTCCCGCCGATTAACGAAATGATTTTCTATTTTGATAATGATAATACGCTGTATCTTCTTAGTACAATTATTGTTATCGGAAGTTTAATTCCTGCAATTCTGTTCGGTTTATTGGCGGTAAAACTTATTTCCCCAAAAACAAAACTCAGAAATATTGGTTGGGTTTTAGGCGGACTTTTCTTACTGCTCATCGCAATTTCAACCTATTTCGGAGTGAGTATGGCGAAAAAAGAAATGTTTTTGAAAGGTTCTAAAGATGATACCGAAGAAATTGCTGTAAATACAAATTCAGATACAATTTACGTGGATTTGAAACAGATTGAGATTCCGCAGAATTTCCGAGGATATGAAGATGTGTATTCCGATAAAAAAACGGTGTATGAAGAAGATTATCCGAACATAACTGTTACACGAAAACTGAACGTGAAAACGCCATATTTAATTATTAAAAAAGAAGCGAGAGGATATAATCTTCCTTTGAATGTTAATATTCCTGTGGAAATTTCGGATAATAAAGTCCTGCTTCCGAACTATATAAAATATCCTTATGATCACCGTTTCAGAAATTACAATGTAGAGTATGAACTTGTTGTACCTGAAACCGCAGTAGTAATTCCTTTGAAAAAAGGCAAAATTTATTTCAATGGTGATTTAGACGGCGACGGAATTGCTGACGAAGATGACGACAACAGCGGAATCAATATCGAAAAAAATAAAATAACCATCAACGGTTCTACGATTGAATATAGCAGCAATGACAAAGACAGCGTGATTATCAACGGTAAAAAGTACACAAAAGAAGTTGCCGAAAAAATGACGAAAGATTCCATTGTGAAAACACTGCTGAAAAGTAAAAATGTCGATATTAAAATAAAAGACGGCAAAGACGAGATTTCCATTAAAACTAAATAATGAGAGTGAGTGAGCAAAAGCGGTGCTTTAATGATAAAAAAAACCGCTTTTTGCTTGTTCCTCAAGATTGATTTTTTAAAGAAAAATTAACATTCCCGGAAGACAACATTAGAAATAATTAATGTAATTTCGTACCGTTAAATTCTTATCATTTAAAACTTAACACTCAAAAAACTTAAAATTATGGTACAGTTTGTATTAGAAATCGCAATAAAAATTATAGATTTCGTAAGTCGTTTCTTTTAGATAAATAATTCAATATATTTGTAAAGTATAACCGATTCAGTTTGGTTATACTTTTTTGTTGTAATTAAGGAAAGAAAAATGAAAAAAATCATCGCAAAAATTATTCTCAAAATCATCGGCTGGAAAGTCGTTTTACAAGGAGATGTCAGTAATCTTAACCGCTGTATTCTCGTTGTTGCTCCACATACGCATAATAGCGAATATCTTCTCGGGAACCTCGCTTATTGGTCGCTTGATAAACCTCTGAAAATCATCATCAAAGACCAACATACAAAAGCTTGGTACGGCGGGATTGTGAAAGCAATCGGCGGAATCGGGATTGACAGAAGTCAGAAAAATGATTTAGTAAATTTTGTAGCCGGTTTATTTGAAAAAGAAGACTTCAGTTTGGTCATCACTCCGGAAGGAACCAGAACCCGCGTAGAAAAATGGCGAAAAGGTTTTTATAATATGGCACTCGCTGCAAAAGTCCCGATTGTAATGGCTGCAGGAGATTTCAAAACCAAAACGATGTATTTAGGTTACAAAATTCCGTATGAACAAATTGCTTCTGTTCCGTTTGAAGAAATTATGCAGGAAATTCAGGATTATTATGTGAAATACAATATTATCCCGAAAATTCCCGAAAACTGGAACCCGAAAATCTATTGATAATAAGGAAGATAGGAAATGAAATTTCTTTCTATTGAAAACAGTTAAAGCTTCCAACTAAAAATTTTAAAAATGACACAGGAAAAAAAAGAAGAAATCCTATATAAACTGAACAATTGGGGAAATGAAACTTTAGGTAAAACTTTAGATATTGTTTTTACTGATGTTTCCGATGAAACGCTCTCTGCAACAATGCCAGTAACGCCGAAAGTTCATCAACCTTATGGAATTTTACACGGCGGTGCGAGTTGTGTTTTAGCAGAAACATTGGGTTCTTGTTTGTCAGTTTTGCATGTAGATATAGAAAAATATGCTCCTGTTGGAACCAACATCAACTCCAATCACTTACGAAGTATAAAAATAGGAACAGTAACAGGAATGGCAAAATTTATACGAAAAGGAAAAACAATGCACGTTTCAGAAATCGAAATCCGCGATGAAAAAGGCGAACTCATCAATCATACTACAATGACGAATAATATTATTCCGAGATAGAAAAATTAGATAATCGCGAAACGAATTATTAAAATACCAATACTCTTGATATATTTCAGATTTCCATTCTCCGAAAAAATCTTAACCGTTGATGAAAATTCATCGGAAAAAACGGCAGTTTCTTTTTTCTCGTTTGATAAATCAGAAATAATTGATTTTGAAGGGAATATAAAAGAAATTTCTTTAGATAAATTTTTGAATGATGAAATTTTCACAGATTCTTTAGCAACAGAACTTTTAGAATTTAATGAAGAAAGCCAAACCGAATATCAGAAAAAACTTGAGAATGTAATTGAATTTATCAAAGAAAATCAACTTTCAAAATTAGTTATTTCTCGAAGAAAATTGTTAGATATCAACGATTCTGGAATTAGTTTATCGCGAACTTTCCTTAATCTTTGCAAATCTTATCCCAATGCTTTTGTGTATTTTTTCAGTAAAAACGGAAAATGTTGGCTCGGTGCTTTTTCAGAACTTTTGGGGAAGTTTGATAAAAAAACCTCTGAGTTTGAAACAATGAGTTTGGCAGGAACAATTCCGGTGAACGAATCGTGGACGAATAAAGAAATCGAAGAACAAAAACCAGTAACAGATTTTATTAAAAATATTTTAAATAATTTTTCCGAATATGTGGAGCAGTCAGAAACATTCGACCATATTTCCGGGAATATTAAACATTTGCGAACTGATTTTAAAACAGAAATAAAACCCGAAAATTTGGAAAATCTGGTTGCCGAACTTCACCCGACTCCTGCTGTATGCGGAATTCCTAAAGAATTTTGCAAAAATGCAATTGAGCGGTTTGAAGAGCATCCCAGAAATTTATACGCAGGTTACATCAGAGTAGAAACCGATGAAAATATTCAGTATTTCGTGAATTTGCGTTGTGCAGAATTTTTCAAAAATGTAGCATTGCTCTATGTTGGAGGCGGAATAACTGCGGAAAGCTCCCCAGAAAAAGAATGGAAAGAAACCGAATTGAAATCGGAAGCTATTTTGAAAAACATTGGTTATTAAGTAATTATAAAAATGCAAATTCACCATATTGCGATCATCTGTTCAGATTACGAAGTCTCTAAAAAATTCTATACCGAAGTTTTGGGACTGAATATTCTGCGGGAAGTTTACAGAGCGGAAAGACAATCCTATAAATTGGATTTAGGAATTGAAAACCAATATATTATAGAGCTTTTTTCTTTTCCAAATCCTCCGAAAAGATTATCAAGACCAGAAAGTTGTGGACTTCGTCATTTGGCATTTTCAGTGGAAAGTGTGCAAGAAAAGAGAAATGAATTGATGAGAAAAGGGTTGAATTGTGAAGAAATTAGTATAGATGAATTTACGAAGAAAAATTTTTTCTTTACAAATGATCCAGATAATCTACCATTAGAATTTTATGAAATATAGTGGATAAAATTCGTTTTGATAATAAATTAACTATTGAAAACAAATTGTACAATCATGAAAATAGGAATTTTAGGAGGCGGTCAATTAGGAAGAATGTTCATTCAGGAAGCGTTGAAATACGATGATGAATTTCACGTTCTCGACCCGAATGCAGATTGTTCTTGTGCAAATATTTCACGTTTTACAAAAGGAAATTTCAATAATTTTGATGAGGTACTCAACTTCGGAAAAGATAAAGACGTAGTAACGATTGAAATTGAACATGTGAATGTAGAAGCACTTGAAAAACTTGAAAAACTAGGAGTTAAAATTATTCCGAATTCTAAAATTATAAAAATCATTCAGCAGAAAATTTTACAGAAAGAATTTTACAAAGAAAACGAAATTCCAAGTCCCGATTTTCAGGTTATCAATGGAGTTTCTGATGAAATAAAAATTGATTTTCCTTTTGTGCAGAAACTCAATACAGGTGGTTATGATGGAAAAGGAGTGCAGATAATTCGCAATGAAAATGATTTGGAAAAACTTTGGAATGAACCTTCTGTTCTGGAAAATTTGGTAGATATAGAAAAAGAACTTTCTGTGATTATTGCCCGAAATGAAAACGGAAAAACCCGAAAATTTCCCGTAACAGAAATGATTGCAGACCCGAAACTCAACCTTTTAGATTTTAATATTTGTCCTGCAGAAATTTCGGGAAATGTGCAGAAACAGATTGATGAAATTGCAGAAAAATTCATCAATGCAGCAAAGTCTGAAGGTTTATTTGCCATTGAACTATTTTTAGATAAAAACGGAAAAATTTGGGTGAATGAAACCGCACCTAGATTGCACAATTCCGGTCATCAAAGTCAAGAAGGAAACTATAATTCGCAGTTTGAGCAATTTTATAGAGTGCTGAAAAATCTTCCTTTAGCAGATACCGCTTGCTACGGATTTTCGGGAATGCTGAATTTGGTGGGCGAAGAAAATTTCTCGGGAAAAGTAAAATATAAAGGTTTGGAAGAAGTGATGAAGCTCCCGAAAACCTATATTCATCTGTATGGAAAATCCGAAACCAAACCGGGTAGAAAAATGGGGCACATCAATGTTTTAGCGGATTCGCGAGAAGAATTGATGGAAAAGTTGGTTTTAATTAAATCTCAGATTCGAGTAATTGCTTAATTTTTTTTATCAATAAATGCTGGAACCTCAAATTTTGTTTCCATAACAAAAAATAAGAAGATTAAACGGCATGTAGGACGAATTTACAAAATTGACTTTGTACTTTCTGTTTTTTACTTCACAAAAATATATTCATTTGAAATTTCAAAAATGCAGATTTACAACAGTTTTTCTTATTTTTTCAGCATTCCCGGTTTATAATTAATAATGAAAACCCCACTGATAATCATAACGGTTGCAAAAAGAAATTTCAGCGTAATTTTTTCATCCAGCACGATCCAGCCGAGTAAAATGGCAATAATGGTATTTACATAAGAAAGCATGGAAACCTGAGTTGCTGTAAGCCGTTGCATTAAATAATGATATGCAAAAAATGCAATAACGGATCCGAAAACCGCAAGATATAAAATTGCGGAAATACTTCGGTAAGACCATTGCTGAAAACTAATTTCTTCGGAAAAAATAAAAGCGAAAACGAGTTGAACAATCCCTGCAAATGAAAACTGGTAAAATAGATTCAGGAAAAGGTCGTTGCTCATATATTTTAGTTTTTTGGTGAAAACAGCTCCAATTGCCCAGGAAAAAAGACCTAGAAAAAGTACTATGATTCCTGCTAAATAAACCGGATTGCGCAAATCAGCCAGACCGTCCCAAAAAATAAAAACAACCCCCGAAAATCCGAGCAATAAACCAGCTAAAGAGCGGAACGTAAATTTCTCTAACCCAATCATTAAGCTTCCGATGAAAATGAAAACTGGGGACATTGCACTGATTAGTGAAGTTAAGCTGCTGGAAAGTTGTTCTTCTGCAACAGTGGTTAATCCGTTTGCACCGATGAGCATTAATGTGGATAAAAGCACCTGAATTCTGAAATTTTTCCAGCCGATCCATTTCAGCTTTTTTTGTGAAATCAGGATTGCGAGTAGTATAAATCCTGCCAAAAATTGCCGAATTCCTGCAACGAACCATGCGGGAATCGTTTCTACCCCGATTTTTATACCCAGGAAAGTAGTTCCCCAAATCACGGCAACCGCCAAAATTCCCAAAATAAGTTTAGAATCTTTGAACATCACATTTTCGTTTTTTTGTTTGCAAAAAGCAGTTTAATGCCCAATGCTGAAATAATGCAAAGCACCATTAATAAAGCCCATAAAGTATTATAATCAAAATGATCAGCGATAAATGCACCTCCTGCAGGAGCAATAATTCCTGAAAGCGACCACACCAAAGTATAAGCCGAAGCATAACTTGCACGGCTTTCTTCACCGGCTCTGTTTATTACATAAGTATTAATAAAAGGCAGAGTTAGCATCTCACTGATGGTGAGAAAAATAATAGCAGCAATTCCAGAAATAATCACCGAAATTACAGGATAAAAAATGAGTCCGAAACTTATTGCCGCTACAAAAATCCCCGCATAGATATACATAATGTCTTTTTTGTGATACTGAAGACGCTGCACCAAAACCATTTCAAAAACCCCGATAATAATTCCGTTCAGCCCCAAAATAATCCCGATTAACGATTCATCAATATGCTGCACATCTTTCCAGAAGACAGGAACCAGCTTAAAAACCACTAGGAAACACGAAATATAAATTAAAATAAAGAACAGAAATTTCAGATACAGCGCATCTTTCCAAGGGGATTTTGCTTTGGGTGAATGTTTTGCAGCTCTATTTTTACTGATTCCGGCTATATTCGGTAAAAGAAAGAAAATTAAAATCCCCACCAAAATATTGGTAGCACCTTCCGTAAAAAAAAGTAAATGATAATCAATCCCCGCTAAAATTCCGCCTAAAGCAGTTCCCAATCCCATTCCGATATTTACGGCAAAACGGTTCAGAGAGTAAGATTTGGTCATCATTTCTGGTTTCGCATAATAGGCGATTGCTGTGAAATTTGCCGGTCGGAATGCTTCACTGAAAAACCCTATTAAAACTGCAACAACACATAAAAATTTAAAATCTGTCAATTGAGCGAAGAAAATAAAGAGAATCCCGGTCATCAAGCTCGTAAAAATCTGAACAGTCCTGAAACCCAGTCTGTAAATAAAATAACTGCTCGACAATGCACCGAAAACCCCTCCAATACCGAAAATAGTAATCACCAAACCTGCATCAGCAAGAGTTCTTCCGAAAATTTTCGTTACATACACGCTCATGAAAACAGCCGCCATAGTACCCATTCTGTTGATGAGCATCACAAAGGACAACATCCAGCTTTCTTTGCTCAGTCCGCTGAAAGCTGTTTTGTACGTGTTGAAAATTTTATTGAACATTAGATAAAAAAGATGGGCAAAAATAATTAATATACTTCACAAAAGCGGTTTTGTTAAAAGATTTATCCGAATATTAATATTTTTTTTATCTATTATTCTGAGTTTTAATTTTTATCTTTGAGCAGCTGATAAAATTGAAAAAATGGTAGGAATCATAATGGGAAGCCAAAGCGATTTGGCAATAATGAAACAAGCGGCAGATTTTTTAAAGTCGCTTAGTATTCCTTTTGAACTAACGGTGGTTTCCGCACACAGAACGCCTGAAAGAATGTTCGATTACGCAAAATCTGCGAAATCTCGCGGACTGAAAGTCATTATTGCAGGAGCAGGAGGAGCGGCTCATCTTCCGGGAATGGTCGCGAGTTGTACAACTTTACCTGTAATCGGAGTGCCGATTTTGTCGAGTAATTCTATTGACGGTTGGGATTCCGTTTTGTCGATTTTGCAAATGCCATCAGGAATTCCCGTTGCAACAGTTGCTTTAAATGGAGCAATGAATGCCGGAATTTTATCCGCAAAAATCTTGGGAACATGTGATGATGAGATTTCACAAAAATTAGAAATTTATCAGAATTCATTGAAAGACAAAGTTTTAGGAACTGTTGATGAGATGAAGAAAAGCTATCCCAATCATTTCGACCGTTGAAAATCGGTTTAGTTTGAGGTAAGATTTTCTCCGAAACTAACTCATATTTTCATGAGTTCTTCAAAGATTTGGTGTATTTTTCAAATCCTTTTTTCAGCATCACAGGAGTTGTGAGTGTGGTAAGAACGCCCATTATTACAAGGATTGAGAAAATTTCGTTGCTGATAAGTCCTGCTTTGTATGCAATATTGGCAATGACAAGTTCCATAATTCCTCTCGCATTGAGTCCGATTGCCATCGTTAATGAAAAAGAATTACTTAATCCTGCAAATCTGCCTCCTAAATATCCACCTATAATTTTTGAAAGATACGAAACCGCAATTACAGCGATGAGAAGTTTTATATTTGTAATTGATGAAATATTAAATTCTAAACCGATACCTGCAAAGAAAATAGGAGCCAAAAATCCCATTGCTAAACTGTTTGTGGTTTTATGAAAGGATTCTATATTTTTCTTCCCCACCAGTTTTTCATTAATGAGCATTGCCGCAAAAAAAGCACCGATAACGAAATGAAATCCCAATGTTTCGGTAATGGTAGAAAATATTAATATGAACGCAAAAAATATTGCATAAAGAGACTCTTTACCTTTTAGTAAAGAAATAATACGGTTCAGTTCATACTCCAGATAATTTTCTCTTTTTGAAATTTTCTTGATGAGATAATAAAAACCTACCAAAATAAATATAAAAGCAAGTAACTTTAATACAGAAAAAGAAGCAAATGTGAGAATTGAAGTGATTGACGAATCAGAGTCTTTGATGTTGAGCAATACCCCCAAAATAGTAAGAGCAAGAATATCATCAAAAATAGCAACCGAAATTATTTTCTTCCCGATTTCTGAATTGATGATTCCCAAATCCATCAAAATCCTTATGCTTACAGGAAGTGCGGTAATTGCAACACACAAACCGATAAATACTGAAGTCATTATTTCTAATCCGAAAAAATGACCTACAAAAAAACCTCCGAAAATGGGAATGAAAAATGCCAATATAGAAATAATCAGATTTTTTCCTTTTGAAGATTTCAAAATATCATCAAAATTAATTTCTAAACCGGCAATGATGACAAGCAAAAAAATACCCAGTTCTGAAATGGTTTTTATTTCTTCGGTTCTATGAATTAGCCCTAAAAGAGAAGGTCCTAAAATAATACCTGCAATAATTTCCCCAATCATTGCAGGTTGTTTAAACCGTTCGAAAATTTCCCCAAAAACTCTTGAGACGACCAACAGAATTAGTAAATTAGTGAAAAAAGGCAGTTCAAAATTTGGGACTTCGATGTTCATTTTTAATTTTTAATTCCCCCGAATATAACAAAACTCACAAAAAAATATTTGTAAAAAAACGCTTTTGAATTTGTCTTTTTACAGATCATTTGCAGGAAGCACTTTCCCCAAAACTTCTCCGAAACCAACTCTTATTCCGTCTTTTTCTGCAAAACCGCGCATAATAATGGTGTCGTTATCTTCAATGAATTTTCTTTCGTTTCCATCAGAAAGTTTCAGCGGATTTTGTCCTCGCCAAGTTAGTTCCAGCATTGAGCCGAAAGAATCTTGCTCCGTTCCGGAAATTGTTCCCGATGCGTACATATCTCCCACTTCTACATTGCAGCCGTTTATCGTGTGATGTGCGAGTTGTTGCGCCATGTTCCAGTACATGTATTTGAAGTTGCTTTTGCAGATGAGATTTTCCGCACCGTTTTCAGGTTGAAGATATACTTCTAAATTGATGTCGAAATTTTTATCACCGTCAAATTTCAGATAATCCAAAACTTCGGGTTCTTGTTTTGGTGAAGCGGTTCTGAACGTTTCTAATGCTTCGAGCGTAACTACCCACGGTGAAACCGAACTTCCGAAATTTTTCCCCAAAAACGGACCAAGCGGAACGTATTCCCAACTCTGTATATCTCTTGCCGACCAATCGTTAAATAGTATCATTCCGAAAATGGCATCTTCTGCATCTTTCGTAGAAATGCTTTCACCCATTTCGGTATTTTTATTAATGATAAAAGCGATTTCCAATTCGAAATCTAATTGTTTTGATGCTCCGAAAATTGGTTTTTCTGAATCTGCGGGTTTTGTTTGTCCTTTCGGACGAATAATTTCCGTACCCGAAATTACAATAGATGAAGCACGACCATGATAACCAACCGGAAGATGTTTCCAGTTAGGAAGCAAGGCATTTGCAGGGTCGCGAAACATTTTTCCTACATTGGTTGCATGTTCTATACTGCTGTAAAAATCGGTGTAATTAGCGACATGAACCGGCATCATCATTTTTACCCTGTCCAAATCAAAAAAGCACTGTTCAATAGTTTTTTCGTCATTGGCAAGTTTGGAATTTTCGAGCAGAAGTTCCTGAATTTTCAAACGGACTTCGTTGGTTATAGGTCTTCCGAGTTCTATAAATTCGTTGAGTGTATATGCTTCAAAAACATTATCGCTTAAACCTTCGATATCATCAAAAAATCCGTAATCGTAAAGTGTTGCCAAATCAATGACCAAATCGCCGATTCTGGTACAACAAGCGATATATTCTTTATCAAAAACCGCAACACCAAAAGGAATGTTGTAAATGGAAAAATCTGAATTTTGAGGATAATTGATGAATGATTTCATGTTTTTTTTGTTCAATGTTTAAGGGTTCAAGGTTGCAATAGGTACATAAAAGTTAATTTTGATCTTCTTGTTTCCATTTTACAACTTTTTCGTTCTTGGGGTTATTTTTTTTGTTAATGGCACTTTCTTCTATCCATCGTTCTTTATTGTTTAGATCAATGAGGTAGAGAATTTTTTTCTGCTCTGTGAGAAGCAATGTTTTGGTAATCGGAATTGGGATTTTTTGTCCTTCTAATTTATCGGCTCTCAAAGATATGATATTGCGTTTCGAACGAACGATGTCACCAGAAAAAACATTTGATGAGGTTTCATCTGTAGCTTTGTCATCAAACATTTCCACATAAGTCAGTTGGTTTCCTTTTATGACGATAAAGTTTCTTTCGGTGTGGTCATCAAAATCTTTAATCATGACAAATTTGGTATTGTCTATGTTTACATTTTGCAAATTTTGGTTGATACCGCGTTTTTCTTCCAGTCTGGTCAAAATTGCGTCAAGTGAGCCGTATTGTGCTTTTAGTACACAAAAAGAGAAAAGAAGCAGTGTGAAAAATAGTTTGTTCATCAATTTTTGCTTTTGTTCGTCATTGATAATGAAATGAAGCAATCTGTGAATTTGTTGAGACAGATTGCTTCGCCGTTCCTCCTCTTAATAACAAATAATTAAAGATTTCCTCTTCTTTCCTGTTCTCTTTCCAGTGCTTCAAATAATGCCTTGAAATTCCCTGCCCCGAAACTTTGCGCACCGTGTCTTTCAATGATTTCATAGAAAAGAGTAGGACGGTCTTCAACAGGTTTGGTAAAGATTTGCAAAAGATAACCTTCTTCATCGCAATCTACTAAAATTCCCAATTCAGAAAGTTTTTTTAAATCTTCATCTATATTTCCTACACGTTCCGGAATCATATCGTAATATGCTTCAGGAGGAGGCGACAGAAATTCTATACCTCTTGCTTTTAGTTCGGTTACGGTTTTTACAATATCTTTCGTAGCAACTGCAATGTGTTGTACTCCTTCATCTTCATAAAAATCGAGGTATTCTTCTACCTGAGATTTTTTCTTTCCTTCCGCAGGTTCGTTAATCGGGAATTTTGCGTAACCATTTCCGTTGCTCATTACTTTAGACATTAATGCAGAATATTCTGTATTGATTTGTTTATCGTCAAAACTAAGAATGTTTACAAATCCCATTACTTTTTCATACCATTCTACTGTCGGAATCATTCTGTCCCAACCGACATTTCCTACGCAATGGTCAACATAGAGAAGTCCGGTTTCAGACGGATTGTAATCGCTTTCCCATTTTTCGTAACCCGGCATAAATTCTCCGGTATAGTTTTTACGTTCTACAAACATGTGCACGGTTTCTCCGTAAGTGTAAATTCCCGACATTCTTACTTCACCGAATTCATCAGTAATAGTTTTAGGTTCCATATAAGGTTTTCCGCCACGTTTCACGGTTTCTTCAAAAGCGGAATAAGCGTCATCTACCCAAAGTGCAAGGATTTTCACACCGTCGCCGTGTTTTTTTTGATGTTCACAAATCGGCGAATCAGATTTCAAACCGGAAGTCAGAACCAATCGAATTTTCCCTTGTTGAACGACATAAGAAACTCTGTCTCTAACTCCGGTTTCCGGACCAGAATATGCAACCGACTGAAAACCGAATGCGGTTTTGTAAAAATGTGCGGCTTGTTTGGCGTTTCCTACATAAAACTCAATGTAGTCTGTTCCGTTGATGGGCAAGAAATTTTCTGCCTGTGCTATTTTTTCGGCAAATGTAAGTGTTGACATTTTTCTTTTTATTAAAAATTTATGGTGCTAATTTACAAAAATTTTCACGTTATTTTATGACATTTACACGTCACATCTGAATCTTTCATGAGCGGCTTTTTCTAGCATTTCTCTATCTTCCGGGTGAGAAATACTTATTAATAGTTTGGCTCTTTCTCGCAAACTTTTTCCATAGAGATTCACCGTGCCGTATTCTGTGCAGACATAGTGAATATGACCTCTGGTTGTAACTACTCCTGCTCCTTGTTTCAGAAAAGGAACAATTCTCGGGATACCTTTGTTGGTTCTTGCCGAAATCGCCATAATCGGTTTTCCGCCTTGGCTTAATGCTGCACCACGCATAAAATCCATTTGTCCGCCGATTCCACTGTATTGATAAGTTCCTATGGAATCTGCACAAACCTGTCCTGTTAAATCTATTTCAATGGCAGAATTAATGGCGTGCATTTTTTTGTTTTTCATAATATTAATCGGGAAGTTCACATGTTGCACACCCATAAAAGCAATCGACGGATTATCGTCAACAAAATCATATAATTTTTTGGTTCCAAAACAGAAACTTGTGATAGTTATATTTTGGTGAGTTCCTTTATATTTGTTATTGATAACATCGTTCAGAATCAAATCAACAACTCCGTCGCTCAGCATTTCTGTGTGAACACCGAGATTTTTGTGATTTCCCAAACATTTCAAAACCGCATCAGGAATGGTTCCTATTCCCATTTGCAGAGTTGCCTCATCATCAATCAGTTCTGCTACATTTTTGCCGATTTGCGTTTCGATTTCAGTTACTTTTGCTCCGTAATCCAGTGTCATCAGTGGTTCGTCATTCCATACCATTTTATCGATACGGCTGCAATGAAGCATTCCGTCGCCGTGAGTTCTGGGCATATTGGGATTAACCACCGCAATTATTTTTTTGGCCGAATCTACAGCAGCTCTTGCTACATCTACCGAAGTTCCTAAAGTACAGTAACCATGATTATCGGGAGGTGAAACAGTAACCATTGCTACATTAAGCGGAAGAATTCCGTTTTGGAAAAGTGTAGGAATTTCACTTAGAAATATCGGAACAAAATCTCCTCTTTCGCAGTTTACCGCTTCGCGAACCGGTGTTGAAGTGAACAGAGACTTGACGAAAAAACTCTCTTTAAATTCGGGTTGTGCAATTGCTACTTTGCCTTGTTGTGTGATTGAAACCAATTCTATATTGCGCAATTCCGATGCTTTTTTTGCCAATTCGTCATAAAAAATATTTGGAGTACACGCACTACCGTGACCAAAAATTCTGTCGCCGCTTTTGATGACCGAAACGGCTTCTTCGGCACTTACATAATGAATCATTTTTATTTAATTTAAATTCCGCTCGAAATTATGATTTTTATTACTGATTTAAAATATGAAATTTGTCAATGATAATTATTCCTGACTTCTGTCGTCTAAATGATTTTCACTGTTTTCTAGCCAACTCGTTTTATAAGAAGGGTCTTCAATTTTCATTGCTTCATCGGTTAATTTTAAAGGACGGAAAGGATCTACCATCACAGCGTATTCTTCGGTGGATTTTTTGCCGATGCTGCGTTCCATTGCTCCCGGATGAGGACCGTGAACAATTCCTCCCGGATGAAGCGTGAAATCCATTAAATCAATATGATTTCTGCTCATGAAATCACCTTCGGTATAGAACAAAACTTCGTCTGAATCAATGTTGGAATGGTTATAAGGAGCCGGAATTGCAAGCGGATGATAATCATACATTCTTGCCACAAACGAACAAACCACGAAGTTGTGCGCCTCAAAATTTTGGTGAATCGGCGGCGGAAGATGAACGCGACCTGTAATTGGCTCGAAATTTTTGATATTGAATTTGAAAGGATAGAAAAATCCGTCCCAGCCAACAACATCGAAAGGGTGTGTTGCATAGACAAAATCCCAAATCAGATTTTCTTTTTTTACTTTAATCAGGAACTCACCTTTTTCGTCTTTTGGTGCTGCAAAAGTTGGTGCAATCATATCTCTTTCGCAAAACGGAGAATGTTCCAAAAGTTGTCCGAATTCGTTTCTGTAACGTTTCGGCGTATAAATCGGGGAGTGTGCTTCTAAGAAAAACAGCACGTTTTTTTCGTCATTAAATTCAACCTGATAAATCGTACCGCGCGGAATGATGAGATAATCACCTACAGAAAAATCCAGATTTCCGACAAATGTTTTCAGCGTTCCGCTTCCTTCGTGAATGAAGAGCAACTCATCACATTCCACATTTTTATAGAAATAACTGGTAGATTTTTTCGGTTTTGCCAAACCCATTTTCAGGTCATTATTCAGCATCAGAACTTTGCGGCTATCGAGAAAATCGTCTTCAGCAGTTACATTCATTCCTTTGAACATTCTGGGTGTTACGTTTTTTTCTACTGCAATTTTAGGTGTTACATCTTTCGGTTCGCTGATGGATTTTATCTGTGTCGGTCGATGAATGTGGTAAAGTAATGACGAAATGCCGTGAAACCCTTCAGTACCAAATAGTTGTTCATAGTAAAATTTGTCGTCTTCGGATTTGAAAACGGTGTGTCTTTTCTGTGGAATTTTTCCGGATTGTATGTATCTCATTTTTTTACTTTTTAGACCAACGTAAAATTAATGAAATTTTTAAACTTGGGGAAATTTGATTTTCCTGAAAATGATGCGGTGTATTTCGTAAAGAAAAAATTACTCAAAAGTCATCGCTGCTTCATAAAAATTTTCTTCCATGATCCCGAATTGTTGAGAAAGGAATTTGATACCGTTGATGTTTTCAATTAAATCTTCATCATAGGTCATTAAAGGAATGATCCCTATTTCGGTGTCAAGAATGCAGGAATTGCCGTTTCTCTGAAATCTAGTTTTGGAAAACGGAATTTTTCTGAAATAATTTTCGGTGTTTTCTATCTCATTTTCGATGTTTTCAGAAAAAATAAGAACACCGCCCGAAATAATATCCGGTAAAATGGGAACAATTTTTCCGATGGGAATTTCATGAGCAATAAAAGCGATATTCGGCTGAAAAGCAGATGCTTTTTCGGGGTTTGAGGTTTCTAGAATAACAAAGTCGTTTTCGGGGCTTGTAATGAAATCGTTTTCGGAAAAAAAATCGAAATTTTTACCATTGAATTTTAAGACAGAAATAAATAATTTTGCCGAAGAACTACAGGAACTATAAACAAGTACTCTGGTTTTTTCTTTTGCAAATTGGGCAAGTTGAGACAAGTCGTTCATTGATTTCGTTCTGCTTTTTGAGCTTTTAATTCCTCATCATAATCGTGCAGAATATTGAAATCTTCGGTTTGTTCTATGGCGATCATTATTTTGTTGAGAATGGTTTGTGAATCGTCTTTGTCATAATTTATATCCAGCGGTTTTTTGAATTCCATAGTTGGTCGCACTCCGGTTACTTTCACGCGCAATCCTTTTTTGTCAAAAGCTCTCCGGAAACCGTTTATTTTGATGGGAACTACGATTGGTTTTTGATTTTTCACCAATTTTGCTGTACCTTTTCGTCCCTGTGCAAAAGCAGAAGTTGTACCCTGCGGAAAAGTGATTACCCAACCATTGTCGAGCGCTTTCATAATATTTTCCACTTCGGTTAAATCTACCATTCTGCTCACATTTTGTCCTTCGGCACGCCAAGTTCTTTTCACGGTTACAGCTCCTGCCAATTTGAAAACTTTGGTCATGATGCCTTTGTTCATGGTTTCTTCGGCGGCAACATAATAAAAATCTACTTTCGGATTAAGCAGATAAACCGGATTTTTAATGGAATTAAGGTAACCGTTATTCACCGCACAAAAAGCGTGATACATTGCAGCAACATCAGCAAAGTATGTTTGATGGTTTGATACAAAAAGTACGTTGCAATCGGGTAAATCAACAAGATTTTCCGTTCCCGTGATTTTCAGTTTGTTAAACCCGTTGAATCTTCGGTAAGAAACGAGTCCCAAAATAAAAATAATCAGCCGTTTCAGGAAATAGAGATTACCAAATGCATCGGTAAAAATGTTTTTCTTCGCCATGAATCAAATTAGCATAATCGGCAAATTTATAAATTTTTCAGCAATTGGCTGAATTCGCTTAAAATCATAGAAGTTGCTCCCCAAATCAGATAATTGTTGAAATTGATTACCGGAACTTCCACACCTCTTGAACTCGGCAAAGTCATCATTTCGGGTTTGTCAATCAATTTGAGGAGTGATGATACGGGAAATTCTATGAGTTCTACCGCTTCGGTTTCCTGCAAAATAAACTGCGGATTTTTTTTGGTGTAAGAAATAAACGGCTTTACATAGAAATTACTCGGCGGTATGTAAATTGGCGATAATTCACGAATGATTTTTACATAATGCTCCTCGATTCCCATTTCTTCAGAAGTTTCTCGTTTTGCAGTTTCTGCGAAATCAAAATCAGCATCTTCTTTTTTTCCGCCCGCTAATGAGATTTGTCCGCTGTGTCGGTCATTTTCATTGGTGCTTCTCACAATAAGTGGGAAATACCATTCATCATCTTTTAAATAAAGCAAAATATTTACCGCTGCAAATTTTGGATTTTTGGTCAGAATTTCTTCATAAGAAAAAAGCGGACGATACGGTGGCGAATAAACCGCATGTGCTTTTTCGCCCAATAGTGCTGCTTCTTTTATCTTTTGCAAAAGATTTCTCCCGAAAATTTCCATGCTGCAAAATTACGGAAATGCTTATTGAAAGTGTTTTAAAAGAAAGTTAAAATTTTGCAGCCGTTTTTCGGAAAAATTGTTTGTATATATCAGAAATTAATTTATATATTGCGACACATAAAAAGTAGAAAAATATGGCGAAAGCGAAAGTACAATATGAATTTCCGATGCATTGTCAATCAGAAATTTTGTATGAATATATGGCAAGTGCAGAAGGACTTTCAGAATGGTTTGCAGATGAAGTTTTGGAAAAAGGAGATGATTTTTTCTTCAGTTGGAACGGCGGTCCTGCTGAGAAAGCTACGCTTATCCGTTACAAGCCGGAAAGTTTTGTGCGTTTTCGTTGGGAAGAAGACGAAGGAACTAAAAATTTCTTTGAAATGACTATTGTTATTGACGATATTACCGAAGATTTATCGCTGAACGTAACCGATTTTTGCGAAGAAGGTGATGAAGATGAAAACCGTCTTTATTGGGAAAATCTTATCGAAAATTTACGGATAAAATTAGGAGCAGCATAAGTTTTGTTTCATTTTTTTAATTTGATGAACGAAATTTTCGTTCATTATTTTTTTATAAACCCAAATTATTTTGAATTCTTTTTATAACACAGAAAATTTTCGGCAGAATCGCAGTTTTCTTTTTGGTGATGCCGTGAAAGTGCATTTTTTTGTCCGAAATTCTCAGTTGATTATGGCAGAAGAATGTTATTTCTTTTTAATGGCTTCCATGAGAAAAATGAGAATGAACATTCCGCTTTCTTATACATTAGAATTTTTTCAGGAATTATTCTCAGAAGAAGTTATCGGTAAAGGATTTTCAGACGGTATTATCAGTTTTTTAGTGTATCGTAATCACGGCGGAAAATCTTTGGCAAAATCGGAAATTTCCTTTTATTTCGAAACCGAAAAATTCAGCGATATTCTGGAAATACAGGGCGAAAACGAAATGGATTTGCTCAAGGAAATCAACGTAAACACTAATCTTCTGAGCAACATTCGCACTCATTGTCCCGAAAATATTTATGCGGAAATCTATGCTCAGGAAAATGATTTAAATGATATCATCTTATTGAATCCCAATAAAAGAATTGCGAGAAGTATTTTCGGGAATCTTCTTTTTCTGGAGGGAAATGTCATTAAAATACCAAAGCAAAGTGAGGGAGCATATATTTCACCATTTATGGAAAACTTTGTAACCTTTGTTCACAAAAAAAATCTTGCCGAAATTCAGGAATCCGAAATGATTGCGTTTGAATCACAAAAAGCCGAAGAAATTCTAATGATTTCAGATGAAAAAGGAATATTTTCTGTAACGAAAATTCGTAACAAAACTTTTGGCAAAGAAAGATTTACCGAGATGATTGAGCAGTGGAAGCAGAGTTTATATTTTGGTGCATGATACAAGGTTCCCGTTGTTGCAAGGTGTAATTCATCCAATATTCAAAATTTTTAATGCACTTCCAACTTTGAGCTTCCATTTTCTAACTTGATAAAAACTTTAACAAAACTTTAGCGTTTCTTTAAAGAATTTTTAGAACAAACTCTGCGTTTCAATAACAGCATTAAAAAAACCAAAACCCGATAAATGACTTACAAAAGGTTGTTTATCGGGTTTGTCAATTTTTATGACGGTTGATGAAACTTTAAATATTGAAACCTGAAACTTGCACTTGTGTTTCAATTCATCGAAACATCTTCCGGTGCATTTGCCCAAAGCAAAAACTCGCCGCCGAGATTCTGCATGATATTTTTCCATAAATTCTGGTCATTCGGCATGGTGTAATCTAAATTATAAACATCAACCACTGTCCACATTTTTTTCAAAATTTCGCTTTCCAGTTGTTGTACTGCCCAACCTGAATATCCGGAAAAAACCTTGATGTCATTTACCGAAATTTTGTGGTCAATCATTGCTGAAACTACATTTTCTACATCTTCGGTGAGGTAAAAATTATGGTTGATTTCAGAGTAATTTTCCGTTACTTTTTCTGATTTGCTGATGAAAAAAATCTTGTCATTTTCTACAGGACCACCTTCGTAAACATCAACTTCAAACCCGAAAATATCTAGAAGCCGGGAACTCATTTTATTGCTTTTTTTGTTGAGAATAAGTCCGAATGCACCATTCTGATTATGGTCGATTATCAAAACCACCGAACGCGAAAATATATCGCCCGAAATATCGGGAGTGGAAATTAATATTTTACCTTTGTAAGAATAACTCATTTGAGATACGGATGTTAAAAAAACCCGCTATTCAAATGTAATAAAAAAAATGAATGGAAAACTTGCACGACAAAAGAAAAATTTACGAAAAATCTCAACTTATTGAGAATCAAATAAAAGAAAATCCTATTGAGCAGTTTCGGGATTGGTTTTGGGAAGCCGAAGAAAATTCTGCAATTTCAGAAGCCAATGCAATGTCTGTTTCTACTGTGGAAAATGACGGTTGTGCGCGAACGAGAATGGTCTTGTTGAAATCTTATGATTGGAACGGATTTGTTTTTTATACTAATTACGAAAGTCGCAAAGGAAAGGCAATTGCAGCTAATCATAAAGTGTGTCTTCATTTTTTTTGGGCAACTTTAGAAAGGCAGATTATCATAAAAGCGGATTTAGAAAAAGTCCCTGAAAATATAAGCGACGGATATTTCCATTCCCGACCGAGAGGAAGCCAACTCGGAGCATTGGTTTCACCTCAAAGTGAAGTAATCCCGAACAGAGAGTTTCTTGAAGAAGAACTGAAAAATTTAGAAAAAGAATTTGAGGGAAAAGAAATTCCGCGACCTGAAAATTGGGGTGGTTATTTGGCGAAACCTTATGAGATGGAATTTTGGCAGGGTCGCCCAAATCGTCTTCACGACAGAATTCTGTATGAACTGAAAGAAGATTTTACGTGGAAGATTTCGCGGCTTGCTCCGTAGAAAACAAAAAACCTCATCTTTAGATGAGGTTTTTTTGTAGTATAATCTTTTACTGATTATTTTTTCTTACCCATTACAGCTCCTGCTAAATCAGCACCAGCTTTGAATTTTGCAACTTTTTTAGCAGCAATTTTGATTGGTTTTTTAGTTGCAGGATTGATTCCTTGTCTTGCAGCTCTTTCAGCAACAGAGAAAGTACCGAAACCTACCAAAGAAACTTTTCCGTCTTTTTTCTTCAAAGTAGAAGTTACGTTAGAAATGAAAGATTCTAAAGCAGCTTTAGCTGCAACTTTTGTAATGCTCGCATCTTTTGCGATAGCGTCGATTAATTCAGACTTGTTCATAATGTTAATTATTAAGGTTGTTTTATAAAAGCAAATTTATAACAATTTTCAAATTGTGCAAATTTTTTCATAAAAATTAATTAAAAATATACAATTTATGCTGAATTAATTAAAAATTGCAAATGAGAGTATTGCTGATTAATCAGTGTTTCAAATTGTTGAAATCGCTCGAATCTCTTTGTTAATCAGTTTTTTAATCAAATAAAAATATAAGGTTTCAAATTGCGGATTTTTGAAAATGCCGTAACTGATTCCGCTGCGTTATTTTGTATTTTATTCCGGAATCTCTCCAATAATTATTCGGGTGTTTTGATTAAAATAAGTAAATTTGCAACATGTTAATTGAAGTTTTTAAATCAAAGATTCACAGAGTTCATGTTACCAAATCTGACTTGAATTATATCGGCAGTATTTCCATTGACGAAGACCTTCTGGAAGCATCGGGAATCATGGTAGGAGAGAGAGTTTATATTGTGAATGTGAACAATGGTGAACGTTTTGATACTTATGCCATAAAAGCTAAAAGAAAATCCGGCGAGGTTTGTCTGAACGGTCCCGCTGCAAGACGCGTGCAGAAAGGTGACATTGTCATTATTATTTCTTACGCTATGATGACTCCCGAAGAAGCAAAAGATTTTCAGCCGAAAATTATTTTCCCAGATGAGAAAACCAATCTGCTCTCATAATTATTGATAAATGATGATTGAGATAAAATTTATCGTCAATCATTCATCAGCTGTTATTCGCTTATCATGAAAAAAAATATTCTCACGATTCTAATCTCTATCTTTATTGCCGTATTTTTTATGTGGCTTGCTTTGCGCGGTTTAGAACTGAAAAAAATTACCGGATATTTTGCTGAAGCAAATTATTTCTGGGTTTTTGCAGCTGCAGTTTTTGGTGTTTTGGCGTATTGGTTTCGTGCAGTCCGTTGGAATTTTTTGCTCGAACCGCTTGGTTATAAAATTTCAAATGCCAATTCTTTTTGGGCAATTTCTTTTGGATATTTGATGAATCTCACCATTCCCAGAAGTGGCGAATTGGCGCGTTCTACAGCACTTTATGGTGTGGAAAAAGTTCCGGTGGATAAATCTTTCGGAACGATAATTCTCGAAAGAGTAGTAGATTTGCTTTGTATGCTCGGTTTTTTGGGGCTGACTTTGATTTTTAAATACAACGCGATTTTGTCTTTTTACAAATATGCAGATATTGAAATCAATCCTCTGTTAGTTATTGCGGTTTTGGTTTTAATTATAGGAGCTGTTTTGTTTTTTGTATTCAGAGAAAGATTGATGAAGTTCGTTTTCTTTGCAAAAGTGATTCGTTTTATAGATGGAATTCTTCATGGTTTAACTTCAATTTTTAAACTGAAACAGCAAGGTAAGTTTTGGCTATATACTTTAGGAATTTGGGTTTCGTATTATTTGGCAGCATATCTTGTTTGTTTTTCACTTCCGGAAACTTCGGGCTTCACTTTTGCTGATGGTTTCTTCATTATCGTAATCGGAACTTTAGGAATGATGATTCCTGCTTCTGGCGGAATCGGGGCGTTTCATTTCGCAATGAAATTAGGAATTATGGCACTATTTCTTTCAATGGGAAAAAATCCGGAACATGGTGCAGAAGTCGGACTTTCTTATGCATTTATTTCCCACACTATGCAATTGGTCATCATGCTTATTTTTGGCATTATCTCAATACCGATGTTGGCGAAATTCCGAAAAATATAATCCGAAAAATTAAAATTATTACATAATAAAAATCCCGATTCCAAAATAGAATCGGGATTTTTTATGAGAAAGAGATTATCCTTGTTGGTCTTCTCTTGGTTTCTGCTCCGGTCTTGGTGGTCTTTCCAAAAGAACTTTTCTGGATAGTTTCATTTTCTTACGGTCATCATAACCCATGAATTTCACTTCCACTTCATCACCTTCCGTATAAGGAACTTTGTCTAATCTTCTCCATTCGATTTCTGAAATATGGAGCAATCCTTCCGTTCCTTTCTTCAATTCGATGAAAGCCCCGAAATCCATTATTTTTACTACTTTTCCTTTATAGACTTCACCTACAACAGGTACAAAAGTAATCTCATTGATTGCTGCAATTGTTGCATTGATATTTTCTCTGCTTACACCGGAAATTTCTATTCTTCCGATTTCGCCGATTTCTTCAATTGCAATTACGGTATCATAATCTTTCTGCATCTGCTGAATGATTTTTCCACCCGGTCCTATTACTGCACCAATAAAGTCTTTCGGGATTTCTAGAATTTCCATTTTCGGAGCGTGTGGCTTCACGTCTGCTCTTGGTTTATCGATGGTTTTCAGGATTTCACCAAGAATATGAAGCCGTCCTTCTTTGGCTTGGT